>JAJPIH010000387.1 GCA_021324875.1 Alphaproteobacteria bacterium | reverse complement strand
GGACCGCCGCTGTTGCCATGAGTGCTCGGCACCGTCAGCTGGTACGCGTCGCCGCCACTGGTCCCGATCACGATGTCGCCGCGGCGCTGCAGCGGCAGGCTGACGTTGGAGATAATGCCGCTGGTCACGGTCGGCCTCGGCACCTCTTCGACCACGTCGTGGATCTTGCCGCCTTCGATTACTTCCTTACCGGCCACGGTTTCGGGGGTAAAGCTTGGATAGCCGAGGACCACCACCTGCTCGCCGGTTTCGACCTTGTCGTCGGGCGCAAGCGGCACGGCATCGAGCTTCTCGGTTGCGGCGACTTTGATCAGCGCTGCATCAGCATCGGTCGAGGCCCGCACAAAATTCGCGCTGACGCCGACCCGGCTGCCGGGAAAACGGACATCGAGCACCTCGTCGCTGCTGCCGTCGAACACCCGCTTGCCGCCCGCCACCGGCACTGGCCGATCGTCGTAAAACAAAATGCCGCCGTCGAGCCCGGGGAACCATGCTTTGAGGTGCAGATCGGCGATCTTCTTGACGGCAAAGACCTGGCCGATCTTTGCGAATTTGCGGCACGCGGCCGGGATTTGTTTTGCAAACACCTCGGTGAATTGGCACTCCAACAGCGCGTGGAACAGCGCGCCCGATACCCCCGGTGACTGCATGTCGAACACGATCCCGGGGGCGTCGGGTTGGTCAAAACCGTCATACGCCACCATCCACCCGGCGGCGACATGCTTGTTGGTCATGATAAAGCCGTCATCGGAGACGACAAATCCGCTTCCCGAGCCGGCCGCGCCGATGACTTTGTTCTCGCGATTGTCGTCGTCGGTGGTAAGCCATGGGACGACGGCCCCCTCGATGTCGACAAAGGCCGGTAGCGTCGCGGTCCCGTCGGGAAGCGGCACCTGGATCATTTTTTCGAACACCGGCCGGCCGGTGAGCTGGTCTTTAAGTTTCCATTGCAGCGAGATGCGCACCGTGGCGTTGCCGTATTTGGCGGCAATCTGTTCGGGGCTGAGCCCGATCGCGGCCGCTTCTTGGCCGAGTACACCCTTTTGTTTTTCAAGTTGCGCGGCCAGTTCGGCGGTCTTGGCTTTGGCCGCCGCCTCGGCCGCCGCCGTCTCCCGGGCAAGCGCCGCCTGCGCGGCTTGCTGGCGCGCGATGTCGCGCTGGTTTTGCAGATAAATCGCACCCGCCACCGCGGCGATCAGCACCAGCACCCCGGCCAGACCATACATGGCAAGGCGGGTCTGCGACTGTCGATGATCAGACAACAACCGCATGACGGTGTTGCGCCCGACGCTGGAAGGAGAATGCTCCGCGGTCGGCGGCACGGTGGTCGTAGATCCCGGTTCGCCGGCACCGGTGTCGATCATGCGCGTCGCGGTGGTCAGCTCCGGTGGCGAAATCATGCGCGTGCGCGCGACCATGCGCTCCGGACGCGGGTCGAGGTCAAAGACGAATTTCGGACCGCCGGACCCGAGTTCGATCTCGTCACCGGCCAGCAATTCGCTTTCGCCGGTAATCCGCATGCCGTTCAGCAGGGTCCCATTGCTGCTGCCAAGATCCCTGAGCTTGAAACGCGGCGGGTCGCCCGGGGTGATCGCAATGGCGGCGTGGCGGCGGCTGACAAGATCGTCGCGCAGCGGGTCGAAGCGGATCGTCATGCCCGGCTCGCGCCCGATCGTCAGCTCGCCAAGCCCGTCCACCGGAAACTGTTCGATCTGGTTGATTTTTGATCCGCCGAGATGACGGATGACAATGTGCGTCGCCATGCTCCATCCCACCCCGGCCGAGGGCCGGGACGTCCGTAATCTGTATCGACGATAGATTGACTATATCAGAGTTAACGAATTTGTGCAAGAGAAAACTACCTAAAGTGATTATTACGATCGCCACGGGTTGATCGTGTGGCGGTCGGGTGTTCCTGATCGGCCAAACCCGTCCGGCAGCGCTCCCCGACACCCGGATGTCGCGTTGAAAGCTTCATTAACACATTCTTTAAATTTTAATTCGCGGTGCCGTCACTGTCGTCTTTTGCCATCAACGCCGCGACAGAAGTGTGAAAAATAGCGTCGGGCGGATAAGAATAAAGCGCACACCTTATAGCAATAAAAATGAAGGCCGTTCATCGCTGCCAGCGGAACCGTCAGCGATCCCGATAATGCGCTGAACAGCGTGAGTGCATCTTTGGGTTGACAAGCCCGATTTCGCCTGTTTAGCTTGCCCCGTTCCTCATTGTCCTACCCGGGGGGCGGGAACAATCCGGGAGGACGTCTGTCAGCATTCCCTGGCCATACCAATACACTTGGCATGGAGGCGAGCCCGTTTGCTCTGAACGGCGCGGGGGTGCTGCCCAACGAGAAGGAGACGCAATCGGATGCCGTTGCGCCAGACGATTGGCATTTCCCTCGCGCTGGTCATGCTAACAACCGGAGCGTTGGCAAAGGCGCCGGAAAAGAGCGCGGAGCAACAGGCGAGCGCCGCCGGCCAGCCGCAAACCGTCCGCGCCGCCAAGCGCGGCGGAAAGACCCGCAGCCTGCATCGGGCCGCCCATTTCCGCTGGCCGAGCCGGCTCCGGTTTCACCGCAGCGACCCCGGCGCCGCCGCGGCCGAGGCCGGCGCCGCCGGCAGCGACCCCGATTGGGGACCGATGCATACCACCGGCTATCAGGAATTCGGCGAGGCCGCCTGGTATGCCCTGGTCGGTTCGCGCACCTCGAATGGCGAGCGGCTCGATACGGTGACGCCGACCGCCGCGCACCGCTGGTTGCCGCTCGGATCCTGCGCCAAGGTGACCAATCTCGACACCGGGCGTTCGGTGATCGTCAAGGTCAACGACCGCGGCCCCTACAACCGTCGCTTTATCATCGACCTGTCGCCGCGCGCCGCCGCCGAACTGGGCATGATGCATGCGGGCGTCGCGGCGGTGGCGGTCGAACCGCTGGCGCCGGGACCGGCCCCCGCCAGGGCGCCAACCGCGACGGCGGCGGTCTACCATCCGGGAGGAAATGCAGCGCAATAGCGGGCGGGTCGGCGGGAACCTCGGCAGCAAGCCTGTGGGGTCGGCCCGCCGATGCGCTCAACCGGGCGAGCCGAGGCGGTGCTGTCGAACCGCACCGACGGCGCGGACAGCGGTCGCCGGGCGGTGAAGCGTCCCGGCTGCGGCATCCTCCTCGCCGACATGCGTCGGGTTTTCCTAAGGCCGGCTGTCGCCGCCGCCTATTTCACGGAAACCGGGGTGACCGTCCCGAACAAACCGTCGGTTTCGCCGTTTGGTCCGGCGGTGAAATAAAGCGTGTCTGAATTCGAGTTGCGGCCGCCACCGAGGGTCAGCGTCCACAAACCGTCGATCGTAATCGGCTTGCCTTTGACATCGCGCAAAGTGCCGACAAACTCGCCCCTCGACGTGAAGGCATTGATCCGCCCGTCGCCAAAATTTCCGATCAAGATATCGCCGCTAAACCGGCCAAACGCAAAGGATGCGCGGGCGACGCCCCAGGGCGAATTTAATGCTCCCCGCGAGGCGAAGCGCCGCAGCAAATTGCCGTCGGTATCGAACACGTCGACAAACCCGTTGCCCGGGCCGGCGACATCATCGTGCTTGGCGGCATTTTGCTTGGCATAAGTCACGAACAGGCTGCCGTCGATGTTCTGGATGCCGAACGGAGCGTAGCCGACCGGGATGTCGGGGTCGGCAAAGCCGCCCTTGGTCGTCACGAGGTTGTAACTGTGGTCGAACACATCGACGGTACCGGCGCGGAAATTGGTGGCGTACAGAAACACGCCGCTCGCACTGACGCCAAAGACGAGACCTTTGTAGACGGCGCCCGGGGACTTGTCGGCGGCGAGCACGGCCTGATCGGGCGGGGTCAAGCCGCCTGCCCAGGCCGAAATCGTACCATCCTCGGTATACCAGATGAACGCCGCCGGTGTCGTGGTGCCCGGAACCAGAAACGCGGTTGTCGGGTTGGTCGTCGGGTTCCATACCAGCCCGGTCGGCGCCGCCGGTGTCGGGTTGGGCGGGTTCTTCGGGTCGGCGTGCTTGCACGCGGTCGTCGGTATCACGCCGCCCGGCAATGGGATTTTGACCTTCAAGGGCACCATCGCGCCGGTGCCGTCATAAAGCGTCGCGCAGCCGGCGGCGTTGTCCGAGATCCAGAAAGGACTGGCCGCCGGGCTAAAAGCGACCCCCCACGCATTTTGCAGCAGCGGGTCGGCGTTAGGGGCAAGACCCGGTATGTCCGAGGTGAGCTTGGTCACCACGTAGCGATTGGTGCTGACCGCACCGAGGTCATCATCGGCGCGGGCCGCCGTCGGCACCGAGATCGCGGCAGCAACCGACGCCGCCACGATATAGCTACTGTAACGCTTCATATTGCCCTCCCCTGCTTCAGCGTGCTGGCAACAACAGTGCCGGCGCAGCGACCAGGCGTCACTGCGTTGCCGGCCGCGGACCGGCCGCAATACGATTGCCGACGCATCTTCGACTCCGGCGCAGAAGATTTATTCCGGATTGCCGTGCGCCACATCGCCCGCGCGAACGGCGGTATTGGTGCAATCCCGATCACAATGTCGTGACTGGCGTCGCGGCCACCCCAAACGCAGTCACTCGGCCTGCAATCACGATCACGATCACGGGCACGTGAACCGCCGGCAATGCGCCGTCGGCCGATCTATGATGGTCGATCACAATACTGTGAACCCGCCCGTTGCCGGCCCCCGGCCGTGCCCGCGGGCTCTGCACAATCGCCCGTTCCGGCTGCTGGCTGGCCGGTTTGCACCGCCCGCCGCAGCGCCTCGGCCATTGGGAATAAAAATCGCCGCAGCAGGTCTTACTGCGCGGAACGGCGGCAGTCCGCCCAGCGCAAACATGTCGTATCGGCGGCAAAGGGGGGAATTATGTCGGACGAGACCGGGGATCGCCACGGGCGACTGTGCCGGCGGCGGCTATTACAAAGCGCCGTCGGCGCCGTCGGCGGCGCCGCCATTGCCGGCGCGGCGGCCGGAAATGCGTCGGCGGCAATGAAAATTTCGCGCGCAGCGGTCGCCTACCAGGACCATCCGCAAGGGGACAAGCGCTGCGGTAAATGTCTGCAATTCGTGCCGCCGGACAGCTGCAAACTGGTCGATGGCCCGATCAGCCCGCTGGGGTTTTGCCGAATCTTTACGCCAATGACCCGGACCTAGCGTTGGTCGCCAACCGCACCGGCGATCGGCTGACGCGGTTGTAACCATCCCGCATTGTCGCGGCGCTGTCGCGAGCGGCGGCCGCCGCCGCGCCGGCAGTCAAAGCGGCGCATGCACCGCCGCGACCGGGTGGTCTGGTTTCAGGCGGGCGCCAGGCGGCTGCCCGACAGGGGAAAGGGGTGATGCGAACACTGAGCCACCGGTCCGCCCGGTCGGTAACGCGCCACTGCGCCCGGCTGCTGGCGATCGCCGCCATCATCGCCGTGATAGCGCTGGCGGCCGTGCCGCGATCGGCTGCGGCCTTGCCGCTCTATGCGCGCCAGACCGGACAGCCCTGCGCGACGTGCCATACCGCCTTTCTCGAGCTGACGCCGTTTGGGCGCCGCTTCAAGCTCGGCGGCTACACGCTGGGCGGGGGCAATTGGAAAGGCCCGCCGTTTGCCGCCATGCTGCAGCCGACCTTTACCCACACCCAAGAACCGCAACCCGGCGGGGCCGCACCCGGCTTTGCCGCAAACAATGTCTTGGCAATGCAGCAGGTCAGTCTCTTTACCGGCGGGGCGATCACCGAAAATTCGGGCGCCTTCATCCAGGGAACCTATGACGGGGTCGCCCACCGCTTCAGCTGGGACAATACCGACATCCGCTATGCCCGGCCGATCAGCGTCGGCGGACACACGCTGATATGGGGGATCAGCGCCAACAACAACCCGACCGTCCAGGATGTGTGGAACACGATCCCGGCGTGGAGCTTTCCTTATATCAGTTCAGCGGTGGCGCCGCAGCCGACGGCGACGCCGTTTATCAATGCAACCTACGCCCAGCAAGTGGCCGGGCTCAGCGCCTATGCCTTTGTCGACGATATGTATTATTTCGAATTCGGCGGCTACCGGCCGCTGTCGAACAAGACCCAATTGGCGCTGGGCGTCGACGTCAGCGGGCAGAGCCCGATCAGCGGCACTGCGCCTTATTGGCGAGTGGCGGCGGAAAAGAATATCGGCAATCACTCGCTCGAAATCGGAACCTTCGGTCTCGCCGCGCAGGTTTCACCACTGGGGTTGAGCCAGGCCGGAAGCGATTCCTTTGCCGATATCGGCGTCGACGCCCAGTACCAGTATCTGGGTGATCCCCACACGGTCACCGTGCGCGGCGCCTGGATCCACGAGAACCACAATACCGGCGCCAGCCAGGCGCTGGGATTGGCCGATAACGCCAATGACCAGCTGCAATCGTTGAACGTTTCCGCCTCCTATATCTACGACCATAGCTGGAGCCTGACCGCCGGGCGGCTGTCGGTCGGCGGCACCACCGATGCGGCGCTTTACGGCACTTCGACCGGAAGCCCGAACAGCGCCGGCCGGATATTCGAACTCGCCTACCTGCCGTTCAGCAATGGCGGACCGTCATTCTGGCCGTGGCTGAATTTTCGCATCGGGCTGCAATATACGCGCTGGACCAAGTTTGACGGTTCCACCACCAATGTCGACGGCATGGGGCGCAGCGCCAACGCCAACAACACGCTGCTTGTCTACGTCTGGACCATGTTCTGAAGCCGAAAGCGCGCCTTATCGCTGCCGGCACGGCCGCCGCGCGCGAGCGGCGCAATCGCGTCATCGGCAATGCCGCCCCGGCCAACACGGCAATTGCCGACCACCGCCGCAGCCATTAGCCTGATCCCCGGCATGGCTCGCCCGGCCTGGCAAAGGTGCCGCTTTGGGCCCGCCGGAGGGTGAGCGATCAGGCGGGAGGGAAGGAATGAATGCCGATTATGTGATTGTCGGCGCCGGCTCGGCCGGCTGCGTGCTTGCCAACCGGCTGAGCGAGGATCCGACGACGCGGGTGCTGTTGATCGAGGCCGGCGGGCGCGACTGGAGCCCCTATATCCATGTTCCGGCCGGGTTTATGAAATTGCTCGACCATCCGCGCCTGACGTGGGGTTTTCATGCCGAGCCCGATCCCGGCACCGCCGGACGCGCGATCCTGTATCCGCGCGGACGGGTGCTGGGCGGCTCGTCGTCGATCAACGGCCTGATTTATGTGCGCGGCCAGCCCGAGGATTTCGACCACTGGGCGCAGCTCGGCAATCGCGGCTGGGTCTGGGACGACGTGCTGCCCTATTTCAAAAGGGCCGAGCATTGGGAAGGCGAAGCGGACGAAGTCCACGGCAAGGATGGTCCGCTGTTCACCGCGAAAATGCAGCGCTCGCCGCTCTGCGCGGCGGTGATCGAGGCGGGTCGGCAGATCGGTCTCGACTACCGCGAGGACGTCAACAACCTGCCGCGCGGCGCCGGCGACGGCATCGGCTGGTGCCAGCAGACCCGCGGCGGCCGGCGTCGCGCCAGCGCCGCCCGCACCTATCTCCATCCGGCGCGCAAGCGGCCCAATCTGCAGGTCGTCACCAAAGCGCTGGTGCGGCGCGTGCTGTTTGACGGAAAGCGCGCGACCGGGGTCGAGTTTGAGCGCGGCGGCGCGGTCGAGCGGGCCGCGGCGGCGCGCGAAGTGATCCTCGCCGCCGGCGCGATCGGCTCGCCGCATATTCTGCAATTGTCGGGGGTCGGCGATCCGGCGCATCTGGGGCGGATCGGAGTTGCCGTGCACCACGCCCTGCCCGGGGTCGGGCGCAATTTGCAAGACCATTATATCGCCCGGGTCAGCTACCCGGTCTCGGGCATCGCGACGGTCAATGAACGCGCCCGCGGGCTGCCGCTCGCCGCCGAGGTGCTGCGCTATCTGGTGGCCGGCACCGGCATGCTGACCTACAGCGCCTCGCTGGTCGCGGCCTCGGTCAAGGTGCTGGAGGAATCGGCAACCCCCGATGTGCAATGCAGCATCGCTCCCGGCAGCTTCAAGGACGGGCAGATCGGCGCGCTCGACGAGTTTCCCGGCATCACCGCCGGCGCCTGGCAGATGCGCCCGCTGTCGCGCGGCTATGTCGAGGCGAAATCGGCAAACCCGGCCGAGGCGCCGGCGATCAACCCGCGCTACCTGTCGGAGGAGGCCGACCGCCGCGCCATCATCGGCGGGCTGCGCTTTGTCCGCCGGCTGTTCGCCGCACCCGCGCTCAGCAAATATTGCGGGCCCGAACTCCTGCCCGGCGCGCCGGTCGAAAGCGATGAAGAACTGCTCGATTATGCGCGGCAAAAGGGCTCGACCGTCTATCACGCGACCTGCACCTGCAAAATGGGCAGCGACCCGATGGCGGTGGTCGACGACCAGCTGCGCGTCCACGGGCTGGAGGGCTTGCGGGTCATCGACGCTTCGGTGATTCCGACCGTGACCTCGACCAACACCAACGCCCCGACGATCATGATCGCCGAGCGCGGCGCCGACCTCGTCCGCCGCGCCGCGCGGACAACCGCCGCCGCGAGCGCCCGCGCCGCCTGAGCGGCGCCGCCGCCCGGCCGGGGCAGGGCGGGTGACGGCCGGCGGCGGACAGGCCCCGACGCAACGGGCGCGTCGGCTGCACCCTGAGCCGATCCACCGCGCTGTTGCCGCAATCATGCGGTATTTCTTTGCCGAGCGAGATCGCCCGCGTCGCCGCAACCTGTCGGCGCCGGTCGCTGCGGGGCCGGAGCGGTCGGGCCGGGGGCGTTGGAGGAAAGCCGGGCTCAGCCGGCTGTTCTACCTGCGCGATGGTTTTCACTGTAAACTCGCTGTATTTTACAGCGAGATGAAATTGGAACACAACCCATGGTTTAATGGATTGAGCCGGGGACCGGGGTGGGCGGCGGATCTGGAAACCGGCTGGCGGCGTCGCAGGGCGCATCCCGGCCCGCCCGGCCGCGGGGCCGTGCCCGGTCCCCGATTGGCGCTCGGGTCGCGTCGGGTGCCGGCGGTCGAGCGACGCGCTTCGGCTTGTTGCCGAAAATCGGATTGATCCGCCGGCTTCTCCTTGCTTCTTTTTAGACCGCCGGCCGTCGACATCGCCGGGAGAGCGGCGGGAGGAACGCGATGAAAGCGGATTTCGTGATTGTTGGCGCGGGTTCGGCGGGGTGCGTGCTGGCCAACCGGTTGAGCGCCGATCCGGGCACCCGGGTGGTGCTGATCGAAGCCGGCGGACGCGACCGCAACCCGCTGATCCACATTCCCGCCGGCTATGTCAAATTGCTCGACCACAAGCAACTGACCTGGGGCTTTTTTACCGAGCCCGACCCCGGCGTGAACGATCGCGCGATTCTCTATCCGCGCGGCAAGGTGCTGGGCGGGTCCAGCTCGATCAACGGCATGATCTATGTCCGCGGCCAGCCCGAGGATTTCGACCATTGGGCGCAGCTCGGCAATCGCGGCTGGTCGTGGGATGACGTGCTGCCCTATTTCAAAAAGGCCGAGAGCTGGGAGGGGGGCGAGGACGAGTTTCACGGCGCCGACGGTCCGCTATTGACGTCGCGGCCCTCCGACCGGCCGTTTCTGTGCCACAAGATCATCGAGGCCGGGATCGAAACCGGGCTCGAATATCACGAAGACGTCAACCGTCTGCCGCCGGGCGCGCCGGAAAATATCGGCTGGGTACAGCAGACGCGGCGCGGCAGGCGGCGGCAGAGCGCGGCGCGCACCTATCTGCGTCCGGCGCTCAAGCGAACAAATCTCGAAGTGGTCACCGAAGCGCTGGTGCGGCGGGTGCTGTTTGACGGCAAGCGCGCGATCGGCGTCGAATTCTCGCGCAATGGCGTGGTCGAGCGGGTCGCGGCGGGGCGCGACGTGATCTTGGCCGGCGGGGCGATCGGTTCACCCCATCTTCTGCAATTGTCGGGGGTTGGCGACCCCGACCATCTCGGGCGGATCGGGGTGCCGCTGGTCCATGCGCTGCCCGGGGTCGGCAAGAACCTGCAGGATCATTTTCTCGCCCGGGTGACCGCCGAAGTCAGGGGCGCACCGACCGCCAACGAAAAGTCGCACGGCCTGCCGTTTGTCGGCGAGGTCATGCGCTATGTTTTTGGCGGCGCCGGCCTGTTGACCTATGCCGCATCGCTGGTTTGCGCCTCGGTCAAAGTCCTCGAAGAATCGGCCACGCCCGACGTCCAAATCCTGTTCGCCAATGCCAGCTTCGCCCCGGGGCCGATCCGCCGTCTCGACGACCGGCCCGGGATGACCGGCGGCATGTGGCAGATGCGGCCGCTATCGACCGGCTATGTCGCGGCGAAATCGAACGATCCGCACCAGGCGCCGGCGATCAATCCGCGCTATCTGTCGCACGAAACCGACCGCCGCGCCGCGATCGGCGGGCTGCGCGCGGTGCGGCGCCTGTTCGCGACCAAGGCGCTCTCACCCTATATGGTCGGCGAAATGCTCCCCGGCGCCGATGTCCAGAGCGACGACGAGTTGCTGCATTATCTGCGGCATACCGGTTCGACCGTGTTCCACGCGACCTGCACCTGCAAGATGGGCCGCGACCCGCTCGCCGTCGTCGACGAGCGGTTGAAGGTGCACGGGCTTGAGGGCCTGCGGGTCATCGACGCTTCGGTGATGCCGACCGTGACCTCGACCAACACCAACGCCCCGACGATCATGATTGCCGAAAAGGGTGCGGAGATGATCCTCGCCGAGATGCGACAGAAACTCGCGGCGTGAGCGGGCGGGCCGGATGGCCGCGACGCCAGCGAGGTGCCTGGCGCCGGACCTCGGCTGTGGCTCGCCGCGCCGGGCCGACCTCGCCCGCGGCGACGGCGTCAGCGGGCGCCGCGCTGGGCTTCGAGCCAGCCGAGCATGATCCGGTTGAAGAGTTCGGGCGCTTCGACATTCGGGAAATGGCGCATGCCGGCGATTTCTTCGTAGCGGCCGCCCTGCACCAGCCCGGCAAGCCGGCGGTTGTCGGCGGCCGGGGTGCCGGCGTCCTCTTCGCCGCACACGACCAGCACCGGCAGCCGCAGCGACGGCAAGCGGGAGACGAAGTCGAAATCGAGGATCGCCGCGGCACATCCGAGATAGCCCTGCGGCGTGGTCCCGACGACGGTGTCGCGCAGCTGCCGCCAGCGCCCGGGGTTCCGCTGACGAAAGGCCGGGCTCAAATAGCGATCCATGCTGGCATCGGCGATCGGTTCGAGCGAATTGGCGCTCCGCACCGCCGCGATCCGCGGCCCCCACACCTCGGCCGCCCCGGGCGGGCTCGCCGGCAATGTGTCGCACCACAACGCCGAGAGGAGGCGATGGCCGTGATCGAGCGCAAAGGCCTGGCCAATCATGCCGCCGATCGACAGGCCGATATAATGGACGCGGGCAATGCCCAGAGCGTCGAGGACGGCGGCGACGTCTGCGGCCAGCGCCGGCATCGTATAGTCTCCGGGCACCGGATCGCTGCCGCCATGACCGCGCATGTCGAGCCGCAACACGCGAAAGCCGGCGCCGAGCAATGCCGGCACCTGCTCCGCCCAGCTGCCGCCGTCAGAAGCAAGCGAATGGGTAATACAAACGACCGGGCCGGTCTCGGGGCCGGTCAGATCGAAATAGAGGCGGCGCCCGGCGAGCGGCAACAACATCGATCCCTCCTGCGCAAACCGAAATGGCGTGGTGATCGGCGCCAGTCTAGCCGGGCGCCGCTTATGGCACCATCACCGGCACACCGGCGATCAGCGGATGGGCAAGAAACAGCACGACATAAAGCAGCAATGCGGCCAGCGGCCGCAACAGGCCGATTTCGCGCCAGCGCAGCCCGGTGCGCCCGGCGGCGAGGGCGGCAAACGGAAAGTTCGAGCTGACCCTCGCCAGCCGCTGCCAATGGCTGCCCAGCGCCAACCGCTTTTTGCGGTCGATCAACACCGTGCCGCCCAGCGCCAATGCCGCGATCAGCGCAAAAAACCACATCGAGCAGAGATCGCCGTTGGCGGCGAGATGCGCCAGCGCCCACAGCCCCATCGCCCACATCACCGGGTGACGCGTGACCCGCATGATGCCGGGGGCGGGATCATCGGCGCGGGCCGATCGCTCCATCCCGACCGCGGTCGGGTTCGGGGTCGAATAGCCGCAGACCAAGAGCAGGGTCGCCAGCGGCATCAGCGCGATCGGGATATAGGCCGTCCATGGCGGCGGCGTCCACACCGGGATGACCGGGGCGTGGATATAGGCGAGCACAAACCAGGCAAAGGTGACCAGTGCCGTCAGCGAATAGATCAGCAGGAAGCCTTGTTCGCCGAGTTGGTCGCGCAACGAGCCGCGCAGCCGGGTGCTCGACAACAGCGTATGCGAGCCGCAAAACGCGATCCCGGCGATCAGCAGCGAGACCAGGCCGTGGCTCATCCGTCGCGCCCTCCGGCGGGCTGCGGCAGCGCCGCGATCCGGGCGGAGAGCTCGGCGAACAGGCGGTCCGGCTCACCCCTGACCAACAGCGTCTTGCGGCGTGCCGACCTCCCCGCCACGATTTCCAGGTCCTGCCGCCGCAACCGCCAGAGCCCGGCGAGGAGGCTCAACAGTGCGGCGTTGGCGCGGCCGTGCTCGGCCGGCTCGGCGACGCGGGCTTTGACCGCCAGACCGCCGCCCGCGGCCGGCACGACCGCGTCGATGCCGGCGGTTCGTGCCCCAGGAACGAGCCGGACGGCGATGTACACCCCGCACGAGGCGCGGCTCAACGGGCCTTCAGAGCAGGCTCGGCGCAATATCGTAATCCAACAGCCGGCGCACAAACACGAGCAGCAGGATCAGAATGACCGGAGAGATGTCGATGCCGCCGAGATTGGGCAGCACGCGGCGGATCGGACGCAGCAGCGGCTCGGTGATGCGCCACAGGAAATCCTCGAGCATCCCGACAAAACGGTTGTGGCGGTTGACAATGCCGAACGCGACCAACCAGCTCAGCACCGCCTGGGCGATCAACAGCCATATATAGATTTCGATGACCGTGTCGATCAGCCACAACAGCGCGATCATGCCCAATACCGTCTTTGCGGAGGTCGGGCCAACCTACCCGTTAGCGGGCAAGCTCGCAACGCACCCGGCATGGCCGGACCCCCCGGTCTATGGAGCCGCCCTTGACAGCGGTCGGGGCGCTCCCCATAGTCCGCGCCACCCTTGAGGGACGCGATCGGGGCCGTAGCTCAGCTGGGAGAGCGTCGCGTTCGCAATGCGAAGGTCAGGGGTTCGATCCCCCTCGGCTCCACCAAATTCTTGGCAAACCCCGGGCCGGGAGCACCGTGGCGGGCCGGACCCGCCGTTCCGCGGCGGCCGCCGCCGGCGTATCGGCGCCGGCGCCGGGAGCGAATAAAAGTCGACGCCGCCGGCCGGCCTCAGCCAACGCCGAGAGCAGCGCGCAAATCCTTGACCACCTGTTCGCGGGTCCGGGTCTGCCAGCGCCGGCGGCGTCCGATCGGCTCGTTTTCGATCTCGGGAACGACCTTGCAGGCGACAAAAACCGGGCCGGGACCGCCCATAATTTCAGGCAGGCCGCGCTCGAAATCGCCGATCTCGGTGAATGCGTAGGCCCGTGGATAGCCACAGCCGCGAGCGATCACGTCATAGGCGATCTTGTCGGCGTTGGGCACCGGCTGGCCGCCGGTGGTCGCATAGACGCCGTTGTCGATCAGAAAATGATAGAGGTTGGGCGGCGCCTGCTCGGCGATTGTCGCCAGAATGCCAAGGCTCATCTGCAGGTCGCCTTCGGAATCGAACAGCATGACCTTCTTGTCGGGGCGCGCCAGCGCCAAACCCAGACCGAGCCCGCCATGGCCGCCCATCGCCGGATCGCCGACTTCGACATCGAGCGCATGGTTGTCGCTCAAATCGATCCAATAGCGGCCGCTGCGGCCGGGAACGAGAATCGCGTCGCCGCGGTAACGGGCAAAGACCCTCATCATATCGGCGGTGTGCATCATCGCGATTTGCCTTTTTTGGGAGAAAGTGACGGGGTTTACGAACCGCATCCCGGCCCGCCGCTGGTGCGGGGCCGGGCCGCGAGGGTCCGGGTCATCCCGGGAAGCCGCGGGGCGCCCGATCCTAGCGGTTGAAACCGTGATACTCGTCCCCGACCAGGATCACGACCGGCTGCCGGGTGCGCTCGGCCTCCTCGAAGGCGACCCCGATACGCGCGGCGTCGGCATCGTTTTCAACGAGGTAATAGTTGAGCCCGAACGCCATCAAAAAGCGCTCGGTATAGGTCGCCGCGGTGTCGACCGTGACCCCGTGCCGGGTCCAGCCGCGGTAGCCGACCATCAGCACCACCGGAACATTGAGGCTCATCAACCAGCCGCGGATCGAATCACCCGCCTCGAGCATGCCGGTGTTTTGGATCAGGATCAGCGGCCGCGCGCCGCCGAGCCACAATCCGGCGGCGATCGAGGCGGCATTGCCTTCGCGGCCGACCCCGATCAGGCGCAGCGTCGGCTCGGATTTCATCAACAAATAGAGCCAATTCGTCTCGCTGTCGGGCAGGTACACGACATGCGTGACACCGTGCTTCTTCATCTCTGCGAGGACCGTTTCCGGGCTCAGCACCGCCGCACCGCTCATCGACCCCTCCTTTGCGATTGCCGGTGAGCATAAAGCGATCGCGGCCCGGGGCGGTAGCAGGATTGCGCCATGACTACCGGATCCCGTGCTATTTGTTCTGGCGGGCGACGCCCGCCCCGACCGACACATCGGCCCGGGGGCGGTGCGCGGCCCGCATCCCCTCGACCCGAGGGAACCGGTTGCCGGAGAAGGGAGGCCCGATCTTGCCGACGCGCCGTGATGTTTTGCTCTCGACACTCGCCGCCGCCGCGCTTCGCCCGGGCCTGGCCTTCGCCGCTGAGCCAGCCGCAACGGCTCCGACAATTCTGCGGATCGTCAACCGGACGATCGAGGTCAACGGCCGACCGGCCAGCGTCTACGGTATTTTTCAGCCCGACGGCACCGCCGGCATCACCACCCGCGTCGGCGAGCGCTTCCGGGTGCGGGTCGAAAACCACATCGCCAAACCCAGTCTTATTCACTGGCACGGGCTGGCCCCGCCCTGGCGGCAAGACGGCGTGCCCGGCGTCTCCGGCCCGCCGATCCCGGCCGGGGAAAGCGCCGACTATGACTTTCCGCTCGGCTATGGCGGCACCTTCTGGATGCATTCGCATCAAGGGCTGCAGGAGCAGCGGCTGCTCGACGCCCCGCTGATCATCCGCGACCAGCGCGACATTCCGGGACGACAGTAAATCGTGCTGCGCCTCAACGATTTCAGCTTCACCCCGCCGGAGGAGATCTTCGCCAATCTCAAAAAAGGCGGCGGCATGGCGGGCATGGCGATGGGCGGAGCTGCAGGCATGGCCGGCGGCAAAGCGATGGCCGCAAGCATGAAGATGACGGCGCCGGCGGCGGGCCAGGCGGGCATGGGCGGCGGTCTGAGCGGGGCGCCGGACCTCAACGATGTGACCTATGATGCCTTTCTCGCCAATGACCGCAGTCTGGATGATCCCGAAATCGTCAGCGTCGATCCCGGCAGCGAGGTGCTGCTGCGGGTCATCAACGCCTCGGCGATGTCGAGCTTCCATTTCGACCTCGGCCGCCTTCAGGGCAGCTTGATCGCGGTCGACGGCAGCTTCGTCGAGCCGATTGCGGGTCGCCGCTTTCCGATCGCCGTCGCCCAGCGCCTCGACATCGTGCTCAGCATCCCGCGCGGCCCGGCGGCCTATCCGCTGCTCGCCACGGTCGAGGGCGAACGCAACCGGACCGGCATTGTGCTCGCCGCGGGCAAGCCGCCCATCGCCCGGATTGGGCCGCAAGCCGCAACCCCTTCGCCGCCGCTCACGATGGCGCTGGAGACCCGCCTGCGCGCCGCCACACCCCTTCCGCCGCGTCAGCCCGATCGCATCCACAACATCGACCTGACCGGCGAGATGTCGAAATACATCTGGTCGATCAACGGCGTCGTCTGGAACCCCGAGGTCCCGCCATTACCCGTGGCCAAGGGCGAGCGCGTCGCCCTGGTGATGACCAACTCGACCGGAATGCCCCATCCGATGCATCTGCACGGACACCGTTCCAGGTCGTCGCGGTTGGCGGCTTGTCCTTTCCCGGCGCCGTGCGCGACACGGTGCGGGTGCCGCCGGCAACCCGGGTCGTCGTGGTTTTCGACGCCGACAATCCGGGCACCTGGGCGTTTCACTGCCATATGCTCTACCATATGGAGGCCGGCATGTTCACCACCCTGCGCTATGTCTGAGGCTCTGCCCTTCTTCACTCGGCCACGGCGAGCCGCACGCGCGCCACAAAAACCGCCGACAGGCTGAACCACAGCGCCGCAATCGCGAATGCCAAGACATAGGCAAAGCGCGCCGACACCGCCCATTTGGCGCCGCTGATGATCCAGCCGGTGGAAACCGGCCCGAGGATCTGCGGCAACACCAGCGCCACATGCCAGATGCCCATGTCCTTGCCGACGGTCTCGCGCTTCGGCATGACGCGCAGGGCAAGCGCCCAATCGACCGCCTGGTATGCGCCCCACCCGGCAAAATAAACCGCCGCGACAATCGCCATCGGCAGCCAGTGCGGCCTGAGCGCAATCAGCACATAGGCCATCGCCGCGCCGGCCATCATCCAGCTGGTCAGCTTGACGATCGCCACAATCCCGATGCGTGCGCACAACCACGCCGCGACCAGGCTCGCCGGGATCCCGACCAGCGCGCCGCCGCCCAGCACCAGCGACAACACCCGCCCGGGTTCGGCCAAGCCGACCACGTCCTGCAGATAAAACAGCAGGAACGCCAAGACCGACCAGACGCCGAGATTGGCGAACAGGCGGGTCACCAGCACCCAATAAAAATCGGCGTGCTGCGCCGGCGGCAGCCAGAACGAGCGGACAAAAGCGGCCACCCGAAACCGGCCGGCAACCCCGCCGGCGGGCGGTTCGCGCACCCGGGCAAAAGTCGCCGCCAAACAGACCAGGTTGATCACGATAAGCCCGGCGATCGCCGGGCCCGGATGGCCATGGGCATAGAGCAGGACGGCAATGCCGTTGCCGGCAAAGGTCCCGAGGATGCTCATGATGTTCATCCAGGCGCTGGCCGAGGCCTGGGCCGAACGCGGGACGACATCCGGGATCAAGCCGGCATAGGGTCCGCACGCCCAGTTCCACCAGAATTGCAGGTTCAGGATCGCCAGCGTGTACAGCACAATGCTGCTGCCCGGCCCAAACGGGACCAGCAATGCCAGCGCCACACAGGTGCCGATCATTCCCGCCACCAGAAACGGCCGGCGGCGGCCGTGGGCGCTGCGCACACGGTCGGACAAGGCGCCCGCGACCGGAGCCATAACCAGCGCCATAAACGCGCCGATGGCGAGGATCGTGCCGCTGATCCCTTCCTTGACGGCGGTGTGGGAGCCGAGGATCGCGGCAACCTGGTCCGGCACGACCACCGGCACGACCGTCAGCCAGTTGGCGAACAGCGCGAACCACAACAGCGAAACCGCGATGTGGTCGACCAGTGCAAAGCCCGCGGGTCCGGCTGTGCCCGCCCGGGCCCGTGCTGCGGCGGCGCCGAAACCCAGAGCCATCTCCCCCTCCTCTTTGTGGTTGAAGACGGCCGAGGCGGCCGTTTCATTCCGTATTTCGGATCGGATGGCGGCGGCCGGGCAAATCGCTGGCCGGCGGCCGGCGGTTCGGGGCAAGTTCGCAGGCCGGCAACGAATGGAGCAGTGACGATGAAAGCGGTCGTGTGCGAAGCGTTCG
>JAJPIH010000457.1 GCA_021324875.1 Alphaproteobacteria bacterium | reverse complement strand
ATGATGTCGCCGCGATAAGAGGGCAGGGTCCGGCCTTCGCGGGTCTCGGTCTCGGACGAGCGCGGCTTGGCAAACTGGCCGGCCAGCCGCCCCAGTTTGACGACCGGACAGGCGGCGCCGAAAGTCAGCACTACCGCCATCTGCAGCAACACCTTGAACATGTCGCGGATGTTGTCGGGGTGAAATTCGGCAAAGCTCTCGGCGCAGTCGCCGCCTTGCAGCAAGAACGCCTTGCCGGCCGCGACCTCGGCCAGGCGCTGCTCGAGCCGCCGCGCCTCGCCGGCAAAAACCAGCGGTGGGAACCGCCGCAACGTCGCTTCGACGTCGCTGAGCGCGGCTTCGTCGGGGTAGCCGGGAACCTGCCGGATCGGCAGGCCGCGCCAGCTGGTCGGCGACCAGTTCCGGCTCATCTCACAGGTCCTTGGCGCGAGCCTGTCGCGCCGCGGGGGGCAATCGGGTCATGCGTCACCTCCAAGAATGAAGCCGGTGCATCCTTGGCGACATTCGGTTCACGGATAGGCCGAAAATGCGAAAGCCGCCTCGGATGCGGGCGGCTTCGGGAAAAACGCGTTAACGCGATCCTAGGCCGCCATCATGTACCGGCGGTACCAAAATCGCGTTGGCAGAGAAGGGCCTCGTCGGGCCGGCATCTTGCTCATAAGCCCACGCTAACCGCAGGGCCGGGTGGGTGCAAGCGCTTTCTGCGCCGCGCCTCCACGCTCGCGGCGGGCGGCCGGTTTACGACGCCATCCGATAGCGGTTGATGGTCGCCTGCCGGAAGCTGAGCCCCAATCCAGGACGGTCCGACAACACCAATTCGCCGGTGCCGGCGTCGAACTCGGCGACGCCATCGAAGAGTTCGAGCATCCAGCCCATATATTCCACAGTCAGCCCGTTGGGCGCGGCCGCGACCAGATGGGCGTGGATCTCGGGGATCACATGGCTGACCACCGGCAGGTTGAAGGCCTCGGCCATGCCCGCGACCTTGCGCCAGGGGGTGATGCCGCCGACCCGGGCGAGATCGATCATCACGTAATCGACCGATCGCTGCTCGATCATGTGGCGGAACGGCACGATCCCCCACACCAATTCGCCGCCACAGATCGGCGTGGCCAGCGCCGCATTGACGCGGGCGATGCCGGCGTAATCATCGTGGGCGGTGACGTCTTCGAGCCAGAACAGACCCACCCCGGCGTCTTCGACGCGCTTGCCGATGTCGATGGCCTGTTCCGGGCGCCAACGCTGGTTGATGTCGCACATCATTTTCAGGTCGGGTCCCAGCGCCTCGCGGATTTTGACCGCGCGTTCAACCTCCTTGGCCGGCGTCGTCTCCCCCGGGAGGGCCAGTTGCATTTTCACCTCGCGAAACCCTTTTGCCCTGAGCGCGCCGGCGGCCGCGACAACCTCGTCGAGGCTCAGATGGCGGCGCAACGCACCCGAAGCGTAGGTGGCCACGCGCTGTCGCGTGCCGCCCAGCAATTTCCACAGCGGCAGACCCAGCGCTTTGCCGCGAATGTCCCACAACGCCACATCGAGCGCGGCGCAGGCGAGGGTGAAAATGCCCGCCGGACCGGAACCGCCGGCGGCGGCGCGCAGTTTTTCCGCAATCGCCTCGACCCGGTGGGGGTCTTCGCCGACCACGAGCGCGCCCAGATCGTCGACCGCGCGCTTGAGAGCGGCGGTGATGGCGCCGCCATAAAAGGTGACCGCGAGCCCTTCGACACCGTCATCGGTCGCGATCTGCACGATCACGATCGGTCGCGGCGCATTGCGGTTTTCCCGCGTGTTCGCGAGCGGGTCGATTTCGGGCATGACCAGAATTTGCGAGCGGATGGTCGATATCTTCACGGGGGCGGTTCCTTTCTGGCACTCGCCGCGACGATAGCATGCTCCTAGCGGAAGAGGAGCGCCGCGGCGATCGCGACCAGCGCCGCCGCCGCCACGTAGAGCGGGGCGACCGCAAGCCAGGCGCGCTGGGCTTGGGCATCGGCCTGGGAGGCGATCGAGTCGGCGTGCAAGAGCAGCCCGTTGCGCGAAATGTCGTTGACCAGCGCTTCGACCCCGGCGACCAGTTGCGGCAGCCGTTCGACCGCGGCGACGGCGTTTTCGAGCCGCTCGCGCAAGCGCGCCTCGGGCCCCCGGTTCTCGCGCATCCAGCACCGGATCAGGGGCTCGGCCATCGTCCATATATTGATTTCGGGGTCGAGCCGGCGGCCGACACCTTCGACCAGCACCATGGTCTTTTGCAATAACAGCAGCTGCGGCTGGGTCTCCATGTCGAATTGCTCGGTGACCTGGAACAGCTGCGCCAACAAGCGGGCGACCGAAATCTCCTGCAACGGGCGGCCAAGAATCGGCTCGCCGATTGCCCGGCAGGCCTGGGTGAAGGCGTCGATCGAGCGCGTCGCCGGAACATAGCCGGCGGCGAAATGAACCTCGGCCACGCGCCGATAGTCGCCGGTCAGAAATCCGACCAGCATGTCGGCGAGATACCAGCGGGTGGCGCGGTCGAGCCGGCCCATAATCCCGAAATCAACGACAACAATCGCCCCCGCGGCGTCGACAAACATGTTCCCGGGATGCATGTCGGCGTGGAAGAAGCCGTCGCGGAACACCTGATTGAAAAAAGCCGCCGCCGCCTTCTGCAGCACGTCCTCGATTCGGTGGCCGGCGGCAATCAGACCGGCGCGGTCATCGATGCGCACCCCTTCGATCCGTTCCAGCGTGAGCACCCCGCGACCGGTGCGCGACCAATCGATCCGGGGCACGCGAAAGCTCGCATCGCCGGCGAAGTTCTCGGCCAATTCCGAGGCGGCGGCGGCCTCGAAGCGCAGATCCATTTCAAAGCTGACGACTTCGGCGAGGGTGCGGACGATCTCGACCGGTCTGAGCCGCCGCGCCGGCGCATAGAGCCGTTCGATCAACGCGGCCAGCCAGGCGAACAGGTCGAGATCGCGGGCAAAGGCCTGCGCCACACCCGGCCGCAATACTTTGACCGCAACGTCTCGGCCCTCGCTGGTGCGGGCGAAATGGACCTGGGCGATCGACGCCGCGGCGACCGCGGTTTCGTCAAACGCCGCGAACAGCTTGTCCAGCGGTTCGCCAAATTCGGTTTCGATCGCGGCTTTGGCCGCGGCACCGGAGAATGCCGGCAGCCTGTCCTGCAGCCGCGCAAGGTCGGCTGCGACCTCCTCGCCAAACAGATCAGCGCGGGTCGACAGCAGCTGACCGAGCTTGATAAACCCGGGGCCGAGCTCGTCGAGCGCGGCGGCTAGCCTCTGGCCGGGGCGTGCCGGCGGGGGCCCGCGACGGCGCGCAAACAGACCCGCGCAGCGCAGGTAGAAGGCGACGATCGGCACGCCGGCAAACAGAAAGAGCGCGTCATGCCGCGCCAGGGTCAGGCCGATCTTGGCGAGACGCCCGAGATTGCGCAGGCTGCGCAGCACGCCCAGCCGGTTTCGGCTGGCGTCAAAGGCGCCAAGCGGAGTGGAGCGCAGCAATCCCCCCTGTCAGGTTGCGGTAACGAACCTGCTCGAGACCGGCATCGGCGATCAGCTTGGCCAGCTCGCTCTGCCGCGGAAAGCCGCGGATGCTCTCGACAAGATAGGTGTAGGCGTCGCGGTCGCCGGCAACGATCTGCCCGAGCGTCGGTACAATCAGGAAGCTGTAAAAATCGTAGAGGGGCTGCAGCAGAGGCGCGACCTCGGGGGTGAATTCCAGACACAAGAAGCGGCCGCCGGGCTTGAGGACGCGCCGCGCCTCGGCGAGCGCCGCTTCGAGCTCGGTGACGTTGCGCAAACCGAAAGCGGTCGTATAGAGATCGAAGCTGCGGTCGGCAAAGGGCAGATGCTCGGCCGCGGCGACCAGCCATTCCAGGCCGGACAGAATCCCCCGATCGAGCGCCCGCGCCCGGCCGATGTCGATCATGTGCTGATTGACGTCGCACACGACCGCGCCGCCGCCGCCGGCAGCGGCATCGGGGACGAGTTTCCGCAGGGCGCGGATCGCGACATCGCCGGTGCCGCCGGCGACATCGATCAGGTATTGTCCCGGCCGGGGCTTCAGCGCCGCCACCATCTCGGCTTTCCACCAGCGATGGATGCCGCCGCTCATCAGATCGTTCATCAGATCATAGCGCGGCGCCACGCTGTCGAATACGGCGCGCACCACCGAGGCCTTTTGCGCTGCGGGAAGATGCCGGTAGTCGCGCCCGGCGACGGCGCTTGTCTCGTCGGTCATCGGGCAGGAAGATAATGCCGATTGACCGTCGGCGCCATGCCGCGGCGGAGGGTCGGGACCACACGGGGAATGCCCGAACTGCCGGAAGTCGAGACGGTACGGCGCGGGTTGGCGCTCAAAATGAGCGGCCGCCGGATCGTCAGCGCGCAGCTGCGCCGCGCCGATCTGCGCCGTCCGTTTCCGCCGGAACTGGCCGAGCGCCTCGGCGGCGCCGCAATCGGCAGCCTCGGCCGGCGCGGCAAATATATCCTGATCGAGCTCGGCGAGGACGGGCTGTTGCTGCTGCATCTCGGCATGTCCGGGCGGATCACGGCAAGCGATGCGGCAACGCCGCCGGCCCCGCATGACCATGTCGTCTTGACCCTCGACGACGGGACGGTCGTGACGTTCAACGACCCACGCCGCTTTGGCCTCGTCGATTACCTGCGGCGCAGCGAGGTGCTGCGACACCCGCTGCTCAGTGGGCTTGGCCCCGAGCCGCTCGGTCCCGACTTCACCGCCGTCTATCTGGCGAAAAAGCTGGCCGGCCGGACGATGGCGGTCAAATCGGCGTTGCTCGATCAGCGCATCGTCGCCGGGCTCGGCAACATCTATGT
>JAJPIH010000111.1 GCA_021324875.1 Alphaproteobacteria bacterium | reverse complement strand
GGTGGCGGCCTCCGACGCCAGCGCCGCCCAGGCGGCGATCGACTGGATCCGCGGCATCGTCGCCGAGCCCGAAATCGGCGCGATCTATACCGGCAAGGTCGTCAAGACCGTCGATTTCGGAGCCTTTGTCAATTTTCTCGGATCGCGCGACGGGCTTGTCCATATCAGCGAATTGGCGCCGCACCGGGTGGCCAAGGTTGGCGACGTCGTCAAGCTCGGCGACAGCGTCAAGGTCAAGGTGCTGGGCTTTGACGAGCGCGGCAAGGTCAAGCTCAGCATGCGCCAGGTCGATCAGCAGACCGGCGAGGATCTGGGCGCCCGGCGGGCCGAGCCGGCGCGGGCCCCGGAAGCGGCGAAATAGCCGGCCCCGCCGGGCCGCGTCGTCGCCACGGCGGCGGGTACCCGGGGCGATGGCCACGGGCGCCGTGCCGCTGATTGCCGCGCCGGGCGTGGGCGGGGTTGATCTGGGCGCCGTTGATCTGGGCCTGCCATCGGTCATCGGCCATCGCGGTGCGGCAGGTCTTGCCCCCGAAAACACGCTGGCGGCGTTGCGCAAGGCCCATGCGGTCGGGTGCCGCTGGGTCGAAATCGACCTTCGCCTGACCGCCGACGGCGCGTTGGTGTTGCTCCACGACGAGCGGATCGACCGCACTACCAACGGGCGCGGCCGGGTGGCCCGGTTGCCTTGGGCGGCGCTGCAGCGCTACGACGCCGGCGGCTGGTTTGATCCGGCCTTTGCCGGCGAGCCGGTGCCGAGCCTGGCCGAGGCGATTGCGGTGCTCGGCGAATGCGGCCTCGGCGCCAATGTCGAACTCAAATGCGCGCGCGACCGCGGGCGCGCCATCGGTGGCCGCGCGGCCGCGGAGCTGACCCGGCTGTGGCCGCCGCAGTTGCCGGCACCGCTGCTGTCGAGCTTTGTTCCCGACGCCCTCGACGCGGCCAGAGCGGCGGCCCCGGGAATTGCCCGCGCATTGCTGTTGGGCCGGGCGACGCCGGGCCGATGGGGCTGCGCCGCCGATCTCGGCTGCATCGCCATCGGCCTCGACCATCGCAGCCTGCGCCGATCGGTTGTCGCCGAAATCCGCGAAGCGGGATATTGTGTGCTGGCCTATACCGTAAACGATGCGGCGCGAGCGCGCGAGTTATTCGACTGGGGCGTGACTTCTGTGTTCTCGGATGTTCCCCATCTGATAATCGGAACCGTTGCCGCCGGCGACGGGCCAGACGGCGTTGCGCCGCCTGCCGGGCGCGCCGCGAGCCGCCAGGATATCGTGTCGTGAAGCCGCTCAATGCGATCATGATCTCGGGTCGGGAGGTGCTGCCGCTGGTCGAGGGCGGCAAGGGCATCTCGGTTTCCAATGGCGAGAGCTCGGGCGCCTGGGCGGCGACCGGCGGCGTGGGCACGTTTTCTGGTGTCAACGCCGACAGCTACAACGAGCAAGGCGACCCGATCGCCCAGATCTACCGCGGCCGCACGCGGCGCGAGCGCCACGAAGAGCTCGTCGCTTATGCGATCGCCGGCGGCATCCAGCAGGCTCAGGTGGCCCATGAGCGCGCCGGCGGCGCCGGGCGCGTCCATATGAATGTGTTGTGGGAGATGGCCGCCGCCGAGCGGGTCTTGAACGGCGTGTTGGAGGGGGCGAAAGGGCTCATCCACGGGGTCACTTGCGGCGCCGGGATGCCTTACAAGATCGCCGAAATCTGCGCGCGCTACGGGGTCTATTACTATCCGATCGTATCCTCGGCGCGGGCCTTTCGCGCTTTGTGGAAGCGCGCCTATCACCGCTTCCGCGACTGGCTCGGCGGCGTCGTCTATGAAGACCCGTGGCTGGCCGGCGGCCACAACGGGCTCTCAAACAGCGAAAACCCGCTGGTTCCCGAACCGCCTTATCCGCGGGTGCGCGAATTGCGCGCCATGATGTGCGATTTCGGCCTCGCGGCGACCCCGATCTTTATGGCCGGCGGGGTGTGGTATCTGCGCGAGTGGATCGATTGGATCGAAAACCCGGAATTGGGGCCGATCGCCTTTCAATTCGGAACGCGGCCCTTGCTGACCCAGGAAAGCCCGATCTCGGAGGCCTGGAAGCGCAAATTGCTGACGCTCGAAATGGGCGATGTCTTCCTCAACCGGTCCAGCCCGACCGGCTTTTATTCTTCGGCGGTGCGCAACGGCTTTCTGAAGGAATTGCAAGAGCGCTCGGCGCGCCAGGTCGCTTATTCGGTCGAGCCGCTGGGTGAGCATGTCGCGGTGTTTCGGGTCGGGGCGCGCAATCGGGTCGTCTATCTGACGCCGCATGATCGCGAAATGGCCGAGGGCTGGGTGGCGGCCGGCTATACCGAGGCCCTGCGCACGCCCGATTCGACGCTGATTTTTGTGACGCCGCGCAAGGCCGCCGAGATCCGCGCCGATCAGATCAGTTGCATGGGTTGTCTGAGCGCCTGCCAGTTCTCGAATTGGGCGGAAAACGACAGCTTCTCGACCGGCAAGAAGGCCGATCCGCGCAGCTTTTGCATCCAGAAAACCTTGCAGGCCATCCGTCATGCCGGAGACGTCGAACAGCAATTGATGTTTGCCGGCCACAACGCCTACCGGTTCGCCTCCGACCCGTTTTACGCCAATGGCTATATTCCGACGGTGCGCGAATTGGTCGAGCGGCTGCAGACCGGCGACTGACCGGGCGCGCCCGCGCGGCG
>JAJPIH010000141.1 GCA_021324875.1 Alphaproteobacteria bacterium | reverse complement strand
GGCAGATGGGCGGCACCGCCGGCCCCGGCGATGATCACCCGCAAACCGCGCTCGCGCGCGCTGCGCGCATACCGGTAGAGCCGGTCCGGGGTGCGGTGGGCGGAAACAATGCGCGCCTCGTGCGCTATTCCCAGCCGGTCCAGCGTTGCCGCGGCATGCTGCATCGTCTGCCAGTCGGACTGGCTGCCCATGATGATCCCAACCGCGGGACCGGCCTGGCTCATTCGCCCCCTCTCCCCGGGACAGCTGATTGCCGGCCGGCATTATAGGGGGCAAGGGCGGCAGGACAAGCGCCGCCGCCGACCGGCGGTCAGGCGATGATGTCCGGCAGCAATTCGCTTTCGAGCTTGGAAATCCGGTCTTTCAACAGCAGTTTGCGTTTCTTCAGACGGCGCAGCTGGAGCTGGTCGACCGGCGCTTGCTCGGACAGCCTGGTGATGACGTCATCAAGATCACGATGCTCGGATCGGAGCGCGACAAGCTGCTCTTTCAGGGCTTCGGCATGGAGGTCCATCGGGGGCCGACGATCGGGCGTGATGCTGCTTTGGATAGATAGGGGCTGGCGATTGGAGTGCAACAAAAAATGAACACGATCGCAAGCGACGCCGATCCGGCCGAAAAGTTCTGGCAATTTTCCCTCGCCTTTTACGCGCGGCCGGGGGTGGCCGAGGCATTGCTGGCGTTGCAGGACGAGGCCGGGCTCGACGTCAACCTGATCCTGTTCGGGTGCTGGCTGGGACTGTCGGGGCGCGGCCGCGCCGATCGCGCCTTGATCGACCGGGCGCGCACCGCCGCCGAGCCGGTCCGAGCCCAAGTGATCGTGCCACTGCGCAGGCTGCGCCGCGCCCTCGCCCCGGCCGGCGAGGCCGACCTCGAGCGGCTGCGCGAGCGCATCAACGCAATCGAACTCGAAGCCGAACACGCGGCGCAGACCCGACTTGCCGCCTTCGCCCCGGCCGCGGCCCTGCGCGAGCCCGGGCAATGCCTGGCCGATGCCGCGGCCAATCTCGCCTTGATCCTCGGCCGCGGTCATGCCGCCGGCGCCGCGCCGGCGCTGTTGCGCCGCGAATTGCGGGCGCTGGTCGCGGCCCGTTAGCCCGCCTGTGCGCCGGCCGCTAGCCTCCAGGGGCTTCGCCCCAGCGTTTGACCGTGCCGGTCTCGAGCCCGAACAGGTCGAGCACCCGCCCCAAGGTCTGGTCGATCATCTCGGCGATCGATGCCGGTTTGGCGTAGAACGCCGGCACCGGCGGGGCAATCACCGCCCCCATTTCCGACAATGCCGCCATGGTCCGCAGATGGCCGAGATGGAGCGGGGTCTCGCGCACCAGCAAAACCAGCCGGCGCCGTTCCTTGAGCACGACATCGGCGGCCCGGGTCAGCAGCGTTGTCGTGACCCCGCTGGCAATCTCGGACATGGTGCGGACCGAACAGGGGGCGATCACCATCCCGATTGTTTTGAACGAACCTGACGAGATCGGTGCGGCCATGTCGCCGACCGCGTGGACGACATCGGCAGTGGCGCGCACCGCGGCCGGTTTGAACCCGGTTTCGACGGCGAGGGTGAGCTCGGCCGTCCGGCTCAGAACCAGGTGGGTCTCCACCGGCAGCGGACCCAGCAATTCGAGCAGCCGGGCCCCCAAAATCGCCCCCGAGGCGCCGCTGATCCCGACAATCAGACGCGGCCGTGCCGAGATTTCCGTCATCGCTGCCCTGGGCAACCTCCCGGTCTTGACATATTTTCGTCATCGGCGCGGTCGGTTGGCCGAGCCGACCGCGGCGGCTTATCTTTGGGCATCAGCCTCGGCCTCGCAGGAGGGAATGCATGTCGCCAAAAGACCGCATTCAAACGCTCAAGGAACAGCATGCCGCGCTCGAACGCGCGATCGACGAGGAGAACCGCCGGCCGCTTCCCAACGACGACGTGCTCTCCGACCTTAAGCGGCAAAAGCTGCGTATCAAGGACGAAATCTTCCAGCTGGAGCGGCTCTGACCGCTGCCTGCGGCAGGATGCGTCGAAAAGCCGGGAAGCGGCTCTGCTGTTCCCGGCTTTTTCATGTCTCGGCCGGCCCTTAGCTCGGCGTTCGGCGCCTCGCCGGGCCATCCGCCCTATGATCAGTTCCGGTCTGATCAGTTATTGTCCCAGCTGCGATTGAGCGTCGTGCCGGTCGCCCGGTAGCATTTGTTATCGGGACCGTTGAGCGCGATGCTGAAAATCTCGCCCCACGGATCCCAGGCCAGGCCGGTCGCCGCCCAGGCCTTCAGCCTGACCGACTGGGCATCGCCGGGCAGGTCGAGCTGATGCGTATAGCCGGCGGTGGTGTCGCCCGATTCCCATATCCGTGGCTGGCTGTAATTATAATTCCCGTGCACGTCGGGCTCGACCCAATCGGCCTCGAACTTGGCCACATACCAGCCCGCGTGCTGAAACTTGACAAACCCGTTCGGATACCGAACGCACTGGGTTTCGGTGTAATCGGTCGTATAGCCCATCTGCGCGAACACATTGTCTTTCAGAAAGGCGACGGTGTAGGCGATCGGAAGACCGGGATTGTCGCGGCGATAAACCGCATCCTTTTGGATATATTCTTGCAAACCCTTGAGCCCCTCGGCGGTGCCGCCGCCAAAGATGCGCACCGGCGTCTCGGCGCCGCCGCCCAGGGCCAGGGCGGTAAACGACGCATTGCGCAAAATGTTCTCGTATTTGGCCTTGAGCTCGCCGTCGACGGTGACCCCGCCTTGGGTGGCCTGCTCGAATGCGCCGGTCAGATTGACCGTCGTATCGACCGCCGAGGTCTCCATCTTGACCATCAACAGCCGGCCGTAATCGACGCTGCGCACATAGGCCGGAGGATGGTTGGCCGAGCAGACCCGGCTCAGTTCGGCGAGGGTGACATTGTCGGCAAATACCGAAGCGGGCGTGGCCGGCGGGTCGAGGAAGACCGTGTAAAAGACCTGCTTGAAATAGGCGACAAGGACCGATTTTTCGCTGCTGCTGCTGGCCGACAGCTGCGCCGCGGCGC
>JAJPIH010000047.1 GCA_021324875.1 Alphaproteobacteria bacterium | reverse complement strand
GTCATACAAAATAAGGAAGGTGGGAGACCGGATCGACGACCCAGGCCGGGACTCGTTACGGCTGCTTCCTTCCGGACCTGACCGGGTTGGCGAGAGGCCTGTCCGCCGCCGGGCTCCCGGGGTCACTATATCAGCCCTGGCCGCGGGCGGGGCAAGCATCGCCGAAGCCACGAAAAAATTTGCGCCGACGTGTCGATTCCCGAGTTTGCCGATCGTCATCTCGACAGGCGGCGGCAATTCTGCCGCCCGTCCTTCGGAGGGAGAAAGAGGATGCCCGATTTCCTGCTGTTGCTGCACCGCCCGGCCGGCGCACCGCCGGCGTTTTCGCCCGAGCAACTTGCCGCGGTCACCAGAGACTATATCGGCTGGACCGAGCGGATGCGCGCCGAAGGGCATGTCAAGGCGGGCGAGAAACTGACCTTTGATCCGGGCCGGGTGATGCGCGCCAACGGCGGACGGATCGTCGTCACCGACGGTCCGTTCGCGGAAAGCAAGGAGCTGCTGGGTGGGTTTTATGTGATCGCTGCGCGGGATTACGACGAAGCCTGCGCGATCGCCGAGAGCTGCCCGCATTTCCGCTACGGCGGCAGTATCGAGGTGCGACAGATCGATCTGGCGTTGCCGGGAGGCTCATAACCGGAATTGTCCTGCCGGGTTTTCGGGTGCGGCTTCGGCCGGCCCGAAAACGAATTTTGGCCAGCCGCCAGCGTCGCTATGGGCGCCGCCTCTGGTCGGGACCACGACGAGGTGAAGTCGCCAATCCGTAATAAAGTTTAGCGTTTTGAGGAGACGAGATGCCCGAGCTGCAGATTATCGGCGCACCGCCAAGCAATTATGTCTGGGTTGTGCGCATCGCTTGCGCCGAGAAGCGGGTACCTTACAGATTGGTGCCGGCCATGCCGCACACTGCCGAGGTCGACGCCATTCACCCATTCGGCAAGATCCCGGTGATGCGCCACGGCGACATCACCCTTTGTGAATCGCGCGCAATTTGCTTTTACATCGACCACGCCTTTGCCGGCCCCCCTTTGGCCCCGCGCGATCCGGTGGCCGGCGCCGAGGTCGAGCAGTGGATCTCGCTCGTCAACACCGCGATCGACCCGCTGTTCGTCAGGCAGTATCTGGTCTCGTACTTCTTTCCCGGTACGCCCGACGGCCAACCGAACCGCGCGGTCATCGACACCGCGTTACCAAAAATGGCGGCGCACTTCGCGGTGCTCGACCGGGCCGTCGCCAATACCGGCCACCTCGTCGGCCACAGCATCACCCTCGCCGACATCAACCTGCTGCCGATTTTGTTCTACCTCGAAAAATTGCCGGAAAGCGGAGTGATGCTGCGGCAGGCAACAAACCTTGACCGTTATTACCGGCGCCATTTCGAGCGGCCAAGCGTCAAGGAGACCACCCCGCAGACACCGCCCGGTCGCTCTTCCTGAGATGCCGCCCGCCCAACAGGGAGGAATGGGAATGCGCTACATGTTCTTGGTCTACAGCAGCGAAGCCGATATGGCCGCGGCCTCGCCGGAAGACATGCTCAAGCTCAGAGCCGGCCATTGGGCCGTGCTCGACGAGACCAGAAAAAAGGGCGTGTTCCGCGCCGGCGAACCGCTGCGGCCGATCGCGACGGCGACCACGGTCCGGATGCGGGACGGCAAGCCCTTGATCCTCGACGGACTGTTCGCCGAAACCAAGGAGCAACTTGCGGGCTATTACATTCTCGACTGCGCGAACCTCGACGAGGCGATCGAATGGGCGGCGAAAATCCCCGCCGCGTGTCAAGGCGGCGAAGGCTGCATCGAAATTCGCCCGATCGCCGAGATTCCACCGCGCTAATGCGGGGCATCAGCCGTGAGGTCGCCATCGGCCGAATTCCGAGCAACCGCGGAATTGATATTTCGAAGCGAGCACGGCCGGATCATCGCCCGCCTGATCCGGCTCAGCGGATCGTTCGATCGCGCCGAGGAGGCATTGCAAGAAGGCTTTGCCGCGGCGCTCGCCACCTGGCCGGCGCAGGGCATCCCTGCGAACCCGGCAGCTTGGATCACCAGCGTGGCCTATCGCAAACTGATCGACAGCCATCGCCGCTCGCGGGTCCGCCGCGACAAACAGATCGAGTTTGAATACGAAATCCTGGTCGCAGCGGCCGACTCGGCCGCTGACGACCCGCCCCTCTTCACCTTTCCCGACGACCGCTTGCGCCTCATCTTCACCTGCTGCCATCCCGCCCTCAATCGTGAGGCGCAGGTTGCGCTGACCTTGCGCACCCTGGGCGGGCTGACCACAGCGGAGATTGCCCGCGCCTTCCTGGTCCCGGAACCGACCCTGGCGCAGCGCCTGGTGCGGGCCAAACGCAAAATCCAGGGGGCCCGAATTCCCTACCAAGTGCCCGGCGCCGACCAGATCGGCGCCCGCCGGGCCGCGGTGCAAGAGGTGATCTATCTGATCTTCAACGAGGGATATTTGGCGACGGCAGGCGAGGCGCTGATCCGCGGCGAGTTGTGCGACGAGGCGATCCGGCTCGCCCGCATGCTCTGCGAAATCGATACGCCCGAGCCCGCAAATCTCGGCCTGTTGGCGTTGATGCTGCTGCATCATTCGCGGCGCGAGGCACGGATCGATGACGCCGGCGGCCTGGTGACGCTCGAGGAGCAGGACCGCTCGCGCTGGGATCGGGCGATGATCCGCGAAGGCCTGGACCTCGTCGAACAGGCGTTGCGGCAAGGGCCTCCGGGACCCTACCTGCTGCAGGCGGCAATTGCGGCAGTGCACGCCGAGGCGCCGACCGCGGCGGCCACCGACTGGCGGCAGATCGCGGCGCTTTACGGCGAGCTTGCTTGGCTCAACCCGAGCCCGGTGGTGCTGTTGAACCGCGCGGTCGCGATCGGCTTGGGCGAAGACCTGCGCCGCGGGCTGATGCTGATCGAGGCGCTTTCGGGGCTCGACAACTATCATCTCTACCACGCCGCGCGCGCCGATCTGTTGCGCCGGCTCGACTGCCGATCAGCGGCGGCCGAGGCTTACCGCCGCGCCCTGGCGCTCGTCGCCAACCAGGTGGAACGCGCCTTTCTCGAACGGCGCCTGGCCGCGTTGTAAACCGGCCTCAACGGTGCCGGCGCTTGCGGCCCCGTGTGCCTCTGTGCGAGGCTTCGCCAATGCGCGCACCCAATTACTACGCCTCGCCCGGGTTCGAGAGAGCCGGTCTGCGCCGGCGCGAGACGGCCTGGATCCTCGAACGCGTTGCCGACGGCGCGAGCCTGTTTGTCCCGATCTGGCGAAACCAGAACCTGATCCTCGAAATCGAGGACGGCGAGCCGCGCGCGGTCGCGCTTGGCTGGGGCGGGATCGGGCCGCTGCTGGGAGATATGCTGGCCGCCGAGGAGCGGCTTGCGCGCGGTGAAATCGTGTTTCTCGGAATGGTCGAGCAGCGCGCCCATTTCGCCCTCGATCTGAGCACGGTTCCCGAGCCGCTCGACATGCTGCATTCGACGGCACGGGCCGCGAGTGGGATCGCGGCGGCGAGTGTGCGGTTTGCCGATCTGCGCCAATTGGGTGGGCGGCTTGATCGCCGCGAGGCGGCGCTGTTGGCCCATGCCCGGGCGATGATCTATTGGCATGCGCGCCATCGTTTTTGCGGCGTCTGCGGCAGCCCGACCCGCGCCGAAGAGGCGGGTCATATGCGCCGCTGCACCGATCGCGCCTGCGATGCGATGCATTTCCCGCGGACCGACCCGGCCGTGATCATGCTGGTCACTCATGGCGAGGCGGCGCTCCTCGGCCGCTCGCGCAACTTCCCGCCCGGGATGTATTCCACCCTCGCCGGTTTTGTCGAACCGGGCGAGAGCCTTGAAGACGCGGTCGCGCGCGAGGTGCGCGAAGAGACCGGGGTCGAGGTCGGCACCGTCGAGTATCATTCCTCGCAGCCTTGGCCGTTTCCGGCCAACATCATGCTCGGCTTTCACGCCGAGGCGCTGACCGTCGAACTGAACATCGACCGGGGCGAGTTGGAGGATGCCCGCTGGGTCGACCGAGGCTGGCTCTTATCGCACCCCGATGACGACAGTTTCCGCATTCCGCGCCGCGATTCGATCGCCCGCCGCTTGATCGAGGATTGGCTCTCGGCGGCGTGAAGCAACCGCGTTATTCGGCGGCGGCGGTTTCCTCCTGCGCCGCCTGGCTTGCAGGTTCGGGCGCGGTGGGCGAGAGCCCGCGGGCCAACACCGCCTCCAGAGCCTTGTGGATCTCGGCAAGTTTCGCCGGGTGCTCGACCTTGTGGCCGAACAAATTCTTTACATAAAAGACGTCGACGACTTTCTCGCCATAGGTCGAGATTTTTGCGCTCGAGACCTGCAGGCTCAAGCGCGTCAATTCGCGCGTCAGCTCGAACAAAAGGCCGGGGCGGTCGCGGCCGTTGACCTCGATCACGGTGTGCAACGCGCTGACCCGATTGTCGATCAGGACGCGCGGCGCCACCGTAAAGGCGCGCGCGCGGCTGGGCGGCGCCGGCAGGCGCTCGAGCTCGCGGTGCGGCTTCAGATCGCCGGTCAGCACCTTTTCGAACACAACCGCAAGCCGCGCCAGCTTGTCGGGGCGGTCGAAGGCGCGACCGGCGAGGTCTTGGACCCAGAATGTGTCGAGCGCCATGCCGTTCGACATGGTCATAATCCGGGCATCGACGATGTTGGCCCCGCTGACCGCGAGCGCCCCGGCGATCCGCGAAAACAGCCCCGGATGGTCGGCGGTGTAGAGCGTGATCTCGGTCACCGCTCGCTGGGCGTCAACCCGCTTCTCGACGACCAGCGGCGCCCCGGTGGCTTACGCCTCGCGCATCAGCCGCGCATGCCGGGCGTGGATCTCGGCGTCGAAGGACAGCCAGTAGAACGGATAGCCCGCCTTGACAAAGGCGGCGAATTCGCTCTCGCTGAAATCCGGCAGCTTTTCGCGCACCGCCGCCTGGGCCGCGGCGACCCGCGCATCCTGCGGCTCGGCGCTGAGCCCGCCGGACATGACCGCGATCGCGTGTTCGTAGAGGTCGCGCAACAACGCGGCTTTCCACCCGTTCCAGACTTGCGGCCCGACCGCGCGGATGTTGGCCGAGGTCAGGATCAGCAACAGCTTCAGCCGTTCCGGCGACTGCACCAGCTCGACAAAATCGGCGATCGTGCGCGGGTCGGAGATGTCGCGTTTGAAGGCGGTGCTGCTCATCAGCAGGTGCCAGCGCACCAGCCACGCGACGGTCTCGGTCTCCTGCGCTGAGCCCGAACCGCGGCCCGAGCCGCAAGGCGATCTTCTCGCCCAACACCGAATGATCGCCGCCGCGCCCCTTGGCGATGTCGTGCAGCAATACGGCGACATAAAGCGCGCGGCGCGAGGCGATCGTGCCGATCAGCGATGACGACAGCGGCGCCTCGTCTTTGAGTTGGCCGCTTTCGATCTTGTGCAAGATGCCGATCGCGAACAGCGTGTGCTCGTCGACGGTGTAGTGATGGTACATGTCGTACTGCATCTGCGCGACGACACGCCCGAAATCGGGAATAAAGCGACCCAGCACGCCGGCCTCGTTCATCCGCCGCAGCGCGCTTTCCGGGTCGCGTGGCGAGGTCAGAATGTCGAGAAAGAGCCGGTTCGCTTCCGGGTCGTCGCGCAGCTTGGCATCGACCAGGCGCAGCGACTGGCCGACGCGGCGCAAGGCCCGGGGGTGGATGTCGAGGCCAGTCCGCTGGGCAATGTGCAACAGCCGGATCAGCGCCACCGGGTCTTTTGCAAAGAAATCCTCCGCCGGGATCGTTAGCCTTTCGCCGTCGAGCACAAAGCCGTCGAGCCCGCGCCGGCCGATCCCCCAGCGCACCCAAGGCAGCCGACGCCGACGCCGCTGGTCGGCCTCGAGGATCGCGCAAAAGATGCGGGTCAGATCGCCGACATCCTTGGCGATCAGAAAATAGTGCTTCATGAACCGCTCGACACCGCGGCTGCCCGCGTGGTCGGTGTAACCCATGCGCCGGCCGATCTCGGTCTGCAGGTCAAAGGTCAGCCGTTCCTCGGCGCGCCCGGTCAGGTAATGCAGGTGGCAGCGTACCGTCCAAAGGAAGTCCTGGGCGCGCGCGAAACGGTGCGATTCCTCGGGCGACAGCACGCCGAGATCGACCAATTTGGCAACGTCGTCGATGCGGTAGATGTATTTGGCGAGCCAGAACAGCGTGTGCAGGTCGCGCAGCCCGCCCTTGCCTTCCTTGACATTGGGTTCGAGCTTGTAGCGGCTGTCGCCTTCGCGGCGATGGCGTTCGTCGCGCTCGGCGAGTTTGGCTTCGATGAACTGGGCGGCGGTGCCGCGCGCGATTTCGAGGTCGAAGCGGCGCTTGAGCTCGCCAAACAGCTCCTCGTCGCCGCGTAGAAAGCGCAGTTCAAGCAGGCTGGTGCGGACCGTCAGGTCCGATTTCGCGTGACGCAGACAATCCTCGACCGAGCGAACCGCGTGGCCGATTTTGAGCCCCAGATCCCACAACACATAGAGGAGCGCCTCGACCACCTGCTCGGTATGCGGGGTCCGCTTATAGGGCAGCAAAAACAGCAGATCGATATCGGAACAGGGAGCCAGCTCGCCGCGCCCGTAGCCGCCAACCGCGACCAAGGCCAGCTTCTCGCCGGCGGTCGGATTGGCCAACGGATAGAGCTCGCCGATGACGACGTCGAACAGGGCATGGATCAGCTGATCCATCAGAAAGCACTGCTCGCGCATGACCGCCGCCGCCGTGCCGCCCGCCTCGAAGCGCCGCCTGATCTCGGCGCGCCCGGCCGCCAACGCCTTGCGCAAGATCGCAACCAAGAGCACGCGGCCGGTGCCCGACCCCTCGGCGCGCACCGCCGCCGACAATTCCGCGCGCAGGCCATCGATGATCTCGCGCTGACGAGCTATTGCGCCCATGCGCCCGCTCCTCGGAAGAGAATGGCGGAAAACCCGCTCCGTCGGGGTCCTGACCGCAGACATCTTGTCCAATATGTGATTGCACCCGGCGTCATTCACCGGCAGCTACCGTGTCAAGCCGGCCGCTACAGGTGGCGACCGCCATCGACCGCGATAATCGAACCGGTGGTGTGGGTCAGATGCGTAATCGCGGCCAGCACCGCCTTGGCCACATCCGCGGCCTTGATCTGGCGTTTGAGCGGGGTCGCGCGCGCCGCCGCCGCCATCATCTCTTCGGTCCGCCCGGGGACAAAGCCGGTATGCACCATCCCCGGAGCGACGACGATGACCCGGATCTCGGGCGCAAGGACGCGAGCCAGAGAAAGGCTCATCGTGTTGAGCGCGGCCTTCGAGGCGGCATAGGCGATCGAACTGCCGGTCCCGCTTTGTGCCGCACCCGAGGAGATGTTGACGATCACCGCATCCCCGGTTTCCCGCAGCAGCGGCGCAAAGGCGCGGATCGTCGCAAACACGCCGCGGACATTGGCTTTCATGACCGCATCGATCAGTTCGTCATCGAGCGCTTCGAGATCGTGATGAGCCACCATCCGGGTAAAGCCGGCCGAATTGACGAGAATGTCGGCGCGGCCATAGGCCTCGCGTACCGCGGCAGCGGCGCGGCGAATTTGTGCCGTATCCTCGAGCGGCAGATGCATCGGTCTGTGGCCGTCGCCGGCGAGCGCGTCCGCGACCGCGGCGGCGCGATCGGCGCCTTTGTTGTAGCCGACCACGACCCGGGCGCCGGCGGCCGCAATCAACCCGGCGCTCGCAGCGCCGATGCCGCTCGACCCGCCGGTCACCACCGCCACCTTGCCGGCCAGAGGACTTCCTTGCATGCCCGTCATGTCGATTGCTCCTCCTCCGCCCGCCCTCGCTTCACCCTTGCGCCTGTTCCAACCGCGCGCGGACGATCTCGGCAAAGAGCGGGTTGAAACGCTCGGCCGCCTCGTATTGCACCCAGTGACCGGCCCCTTCGATCACTTCAAAGCGGGCCTCCGGCTGAAACCCGCGCAGGGTCCGCTCGCGTTCGTCGAGATGCGGCCAGGCGGTGGCGTCGCGTCCGCCCCAAATGCCGTCGAGCCGCGCGGTCACATCGGGCAAGGCCCGCACCAGCGTGTCGGCGCGCGAAAAGCGCCGGCTTCTGACCCGGCCGCGCGGCGCATTCTGCGATTGAATATAGACCGCCAGCGCGTCGATCTTGGCCGGATCGGCGATCATCAACGCGCCGAGATTGTGGCGATGGATGGCGAGCGCCTCGGCGGATGAAGCCCCGGGCGGCACCCGCTTGAGGTCGGTCGGCTGGCGGATCAGCCCCAGCCCGTTCGAGCCGACGACGGTGAAGGCGCGTACCCGCTCGCCCAGCTGCGCCGCGACATGACCTCCGAGGACGCCGCCAAACGAGAAGCCGGCAAGGTGCAGCCGCTGTTGCCGCGGCAGCACGATCGCCAATCCCTGGACGACAATCGCCGCCAAGCCTTCCGCGGTATGAGGCTCGGGCGGTGTCGCGGATTCGCCAAGCCCCGGGAGATCGGGCGCGATCACCGTAAAGCATTCTGACAGCGGCCGGATGTTACGGATCCAGTGGGTCCACGAACCATATCCGCCATGCAATAGAACCACCGCCGGGCCCTTGCCCCAGATGCGCCAGACCATGGCGCCATCACCGCACGGCGTCTCGACGCGGTTCGCCGCGGCCCCGATTTCTTCGACGATCGCCCTGGTTTCTTCGTTGATCTCGGTCATCCCGTCCCCGTCGCACCATCGCTTGGGCTGCAGATACCGGGTTTCACGCCGCGCGGCTAGTCCCGGCCCGGCGCTGGCCGCGGACGCGCCGGCGACGAATCCGCCTCGGCCAACCGCATGCGATGGGTCGGGCGCTGATGCCCACAGCGCACACCGTCGGGCAAACCGGTTTGACTGCGTGTCTTTTCGCCTCTTATCCCACGCCCGGTCTGCTTATATGACGCAAAGCGGCCGTCAGGCGCCGCTGCCGCTCGGAGCCAGGAATGTCGGAACGCCAGCTCGAAGCGTTGATGTGGGCGCAAGCCTGTGCCGCGATGGAGCGCGCCGAGCGTCTCCACCGGCAATTTTTTCACCGCCGCCACACCGCCCCGAATTGGGAGGCGCCATGCGACATCTTCGAGACCGAGGCGGCGTTGACGATTGTGATCGCCTTGCCCGGGGTCGAAGTCGACCAGATCAAGGTGGTGATGAGCGCCGGGGTGCTGGTCGTCACCGGTGAACGCCCGCTGCCGAGCGAGATGGCCAATGCCCGAATCCACCGCTTGGAGATCCCCCACGGCCATTTTGAACGCCGCATCGAATTGCCGCCGGCGCGGTTCGAGATTTCCGGCCGGCATTTGGCCAATGGCTGCCTGATGGTGCAGCTGCACAAGCTTTGATGAGGCTTGCGTCGCCGTGGGTGCCGCCCCGAGCGCGACTTCTCCGAGGAGTTTCGCATGCCTGCAGAACAACAACCCGAGTTGCGCGCCGCTGCCGAAGCCAGCGCTTTTCCGGGCGCCGCGGCGATGGAACAGCTGCTCGCCGGTATCCCGGCGCTGCCTTCCGATGCGTTGATCCTGATCCCGACGCGCAGCTTTGTCCTGTTTCCCGGCACGGTGCTGCCGGTAACGCTCGGCCGCCAGCGCTCGATTGCTGCCGCCCAGGCGGCGATCCGCCTCAACCGGACGATCGGGCTCGTGCTGCGGCGCGACCCGGCGACCGACGATCCGATCCCGATCGACCTGCACCGCATGGGCACCGAGGCCAGCGTGCTGCGCTACGTCACCAGCCCCGACGGCCAGCACCATGTGATCAGCCAGGGCGAGCGTCGGATCCGCATCATCGACTTCCTCGACGGCTTCCCGTTTCTGGTCGCGCGCGTCGAGCGGCTGAGTGAGCCGCAGGTCACCAACAACAAGGACATCGAAGCGCGGATGCTCAATCTGCGCGCCCAGGCGATGGAGATCCTGCAACTTTTGCCGCAAACCCCGGTCGAGCTGGTCAATGCCGTGCAATCGACGACCTCGCCGCCGGCGCTCGCCGATCTGATTGCCAGCTTTCTGGACATCAGCGCATCCGAAAAGCAGGAGATTCTCGAGACCGTCGACATCGGCTCCCGCCTCGATCGGGTGTCGTCGCTGCTCGTCTACCGGATCGAGGTGCTGCGCCTGTCGCGCCAGATCAGCGAGCAGACCAAGGAAAAAATCGACGACCGCCAGCGCGAGTTTCTGCTGCGCGAGCAGATGAAGACCATCCAGAAGGAGCTCGGCGAAGGCGAGGACGCCAAGGCTCAGGAGATCGCCGAACTCGC
>JAJPIH010000427.1 GCA_021324875.1 Alphaproteobacteria bacterium | reverse complement strand
GGCGGCAGCGGCGGCCATCGCCGCCGGCGGCGGGGTTGGCGCGGTCGGCGCCTGGTTCGGCTCGCGGCTGGGCGATGAGGAAGCGGCCTATTACGACGCGCAGCTGGCGCGCGGCGGGGTGCTGCTCTGGGTGCGCCTCCGCCGCCCCGAAGACGAAGCGCGCGCCCTCGAGGTGCTGCGCCGCTATTCGCCGCGGGTGGCGATCCGCGACGTCGCCGCCGGCGCGGCCGAGGACTTGCCCAGCGACCCCGGTTGAGCCGTCCTCCCGGGTCAAAGGCGCCGGCGCCGGGGTTGCCGTTGGCCGGCGCGGTGCGGAGAATTCGCCCCGGCTTGGCGCCGGCCGGTCATCCGCCACCCTGCTCGCCGTTGCTTCAGAAGACTACCGCGCGGTCCGATCGCGGGCTCGCACCGCGGCCGGCGGCGCGCTATCTTTAGCGGCGTGTGACAGCGGCTGATGCGGATGGGATGGACGCGTCCAAGGCTCTCGATCTGATCACGATGCTGCCGTTGATGGCGGCCGAACGCCCGCAGGGCGACATCGGCCGGCCGTTCAACGTCGTCTCGGAATTCCGGCCGGCCGGCGACCAGCCGCAGGCGATCAAGGAATTGACCGCCGGCATCGCGCGCGGCGAGCGCGACCAGGTGCTGCTCGGCGTGACCGGCTCGGGCAAAACCTTCACGATGGCGCATGTCATCGCCAATTGCGGCCGGCCGGCGATCATCCTCGCCCCGAACAAGACCCTGGCCGCCCAGCTCTATGGCGAGATGAAGAGTTTTTTTCCGGAGAACGCGGTCGAATATTTTGTCTCTTATTACGACTACTATCAGCCTGAGGCATATGTCCCGCGCACCGACACCTATGTCGAAAAGGAATCGTCGCTGAACGAGGAAATCGACCGGATGCGCCACTCGGCCACCCGCGCCATCCTCGAACGCCGCGACGTCGTGGTGGTCGCCAGCGTGTCGTGCATCTATGGCATCGGCTCGGTCGAAACCTATTCGCAGATGACCCTGTCCTTGGCCAAGGGCGACCGCATCAACCGCACCCGCCTGCTGGCGCAGTTCGTCGAATTGCAATACCGGCGCAGCGACCACAATTTCGGGCGCGGCGCATTCCGGGTGCGCGGCGACACGATCGAGATCTTTCCGGCGCATTACGAAGACCGGGCATGGCGGCTGTCGTTGTTCGGCGACGAGATCGAGGCGATCCACGAGATCGACCCGTTGACCGGCGAGAAGACGGCGCTCCTGCAATCGATCAAGATCTATGCCAACAGCCACTATGTGACGCCGCGCCCGACCCTGCTGCAGGCGATCGAGAACATCAAACGCGACCTCAAGATCCGGCTCGACGAGCTGTTCGCCCAGGGCAAACTGCTCGAAGCGCAGCGTCTCGAACAGCGCACCACTTACGACCTCGAAATGATCGAGGCGACCGGCAGCTGCGCCGGCATCGAGAATTACTCACGCTATCTGACCGGCCGCCGCCCGGGCGAGCCGCCGCCGACCTTTTTCGAATACATGCCGCGCGATGCGCTGGTCTTTGTCGATGAGAGCCATGTCACGGTGCCGCAACTGGGCGGCATGTTCCGCGGCGACTGGATGCGCAAATCGACCCTCGCCGAATACGGTTTCCGGCTGCCCTCCTGCACCGACAACCGGCCGCTTAAATTCGAGGAATGGGACGGGTTGCGCGGCCAGACGATCTTTGTCTCGGCGACCCCGGGACCGTGGGAGATGGACCGCACCGGCGGCGTGTTTGTCGAGCAGGTGGTGCGTCCCACCGGGCTTGTCGATCCGCCCTGCATCATCCGCCCGGTCGAAACCCAGGTCGACGATCTGATGGCCGAATGCCGCGAGGCGGCGGCCAAGGGCCAGCGGGTGATGGTCACCACCCTGACCAAAAAGATGGCCGAGGCGCTGACCGAGTATCTGCACGAAAACGGTCTGCGGGTGCGCTATATGCACTCCGATGTCGACACCTTGGAGCGCATCGAGATCATCCGCGACCTGCGCCCGGGGGTGTTCGATGTGCTGATCGGCATCAACCTGCTGCGCGAAGGGCTGGACATCCCGGAATGCGCGCTGATGGCGGTGCTCGACGCCGACAAGGAGGGCTATCTGCGCTCGCGCACCTCGCTCATTCAGACCATCGGCCGCGTCGCCCGGCATGTCGAAGGCCGCGCCATCCTCTATGCCGACCGGATGACCGCGAGCCTCAAAGCGGCGATCGACGAGACCAACCGGCGCCGCGAAAAGCAGCTAGCCTACAACCAGGCGCATGGGATCACGCCGGAAAGCGTGCGCCGCGGCATCTCCGACATTCTCGAAAGCGTCTATGAGCGCGACCACGTCACCTTTGGCCTCTCCGAAGGCGAGGCGGCGCATTACCAAGGCAAGAGCCTGAAGCAGGTGATCGCCGATCTCGAAAAGCGCATGCGCGAGGCCGCCGCCGAGCTCGAATTCGAGGAGGCGGCCCGGCTGCGCGACGAGATCCGCCGGCTCGAACAGAGTGATCTGGGCCTGCCGGTGGCCGCCGGGGCAAATGGCGCGGGAGCGGCCGCCGGACGCGGCGAGGGCGCGCGCGGACGCTCGACCGCCGGCCGCGCCGGGGTCTCGGCCCGCGAGGTGGCGCGCGCCAAAATGCGCGCCCGCAAGCAGCGCCGTGCCGGGCGGTATTGACCTCGAACGCGGCCGAGCCGCCGATCCGGCCGCACTGACCGGCGCGACCGCGCCGGCGCCGGCGATGCCGCGCACCGCGCTGGTCACCGGCGGCGGCCAGCGCATCGGCCGGGCGCTGGCGCTGGCACTGGCCGAGGACGGGTTCGCCGTGGCCGTCCACTATCACCGCTCACGGACCGAGGCCGAGGCGGTGGTCGCCAAGATCCGCGACGGCGGCGGCCGGGCGATCGCACTCGCCGCCGATCTCGCCGACGAGCCCGCAGTGCGCGGCCTGATCGCCGAGGTCGAGCGCGCTTTTGGGCCACTCGGCTGTCTGGTCAACAACGCCGCGGTCTTTGGCGAGGACACCGTCGCCACGGTGACGCGGGCGAGCTGGGACGAGCATCTCGCGGTCAATCTGCGCGCGCCTTTTTGCTGATCCAGGAGATGGCGGCGCGGCTGCCGCCGCCCTTCGGCGGCGTGGTGATCAATTTGCTCGACGAGCGGGTGTGGTCGCCGACCCCCTATTTCGTGTCCTATACGCTGTCGAAGGCGGGGCTGTGGACGCTGACCCAGACCATGGCGCTGGCGCTGGCGCCGCGCATCCGGGTCAACGGCATCGGTCCCGGGCCGACCCTGCCGAGCCCGCGGCAAAGCCCGGCGCAGTTCCGGCGGCAATGCGCCGAACTGCCGCTCGGCCGCGGCACGAGCCCGCAAGAATTTGCCGCGGCGATGCGGTTTTTGATTTCGGCGCCGGCGATGACCGGGCAGATGATCGCGCTCGACGGCGGCCAACATCTCGGCTGGGCGCAACCGGGCCGCACCCCGGTCGTCGAATGAAGTACGCGTAATGCGCGAAGCGGTGGCGGCGCCAGAGGGGTTTTATCGCCGCGGCAAAATGCCGGCGCCGCGGGCGTTTGGCCGCCGATTGTGCACAGCGGCGCCGGACCGGGCGGGGTGGGATGGCGCCGGTCGCTGGCCAGCCGCGATCGCGGAAGGTGTTAACCATTCGCCGCGGTTTTCAGGGGTCTAGCGATCGCTCGGTTTCTGCGGCAAAGCTTGCCCAGGCGAAAGGGTTCGGGAACGGCGAAGCGAAAGGGGCAAATCGTCAACAGAGTTATCCACAGCGCCCGGGAATACTTTGTGACGGGTTTGAAAAGGGTGGGCATTGCAACCAGTTGACGAATCGATGACAGAACCGTGTCAGCCGCCGCCGACGGCGCGGCCGGCGACGCGCCGGCGCCGACCCGTCCCGATCGATCCGCGGCGGGCGCCCGAAGGCGTCGCCGCCGCCGATCTCGTCATCGCCCCGCCGCCGGAGGCCGACCCGGCCGGCGCAGCCGAGCCCGGCGACGACGCCTTTGCGCTGCCGGGAAGCGGCATCGCCCGCGGCACCGCGGTCATTCGCGCGGCGCTGCGGACCATGCCCGCCACCCCCGGCGTCTATCGCATGCTCGACCGCAAAGGCGACGCGCTCTATGTCGGCAAGGCGCGCAACCTCAAAAGCCGGGTGCAGAATTACGCCCACCCCGCGACCTTGTCGAACCGGCTGCGGCGCATGGTCGCCGAGACGGCCGCGATGGAAGTCGTCTCGACCCATACCGAGGCCGAGGCGCTGTTGCTCGAATGCAATTTGATCAAGCGGCTGATGCCGCGGTTCAACGTCCTG
>JAJPIH010000285.1 GCA_021324875.1 Alphaproteobacteria bacterium | reverse complement strand
GCCAGCGGCCAGCTGCGCTGGACCGTGGTCGGCGTCATCACCGGCACCTGCGCCGGCTCGGCGGCGTATATGACGGCGGCGCTGTTGCCCAAGGCGTTAACCAACCAGGGCTACGCCGTCGGTGTGAGCCTCGGGATTACCTCGGTCATTTACGCGACGAGCTTTTTCGGCAAGGGCTTTACCGGCTGGCTGATGGAGATCATCGGCCGGCGCTGGACAATCTTTTACGTGATGGGCGGGGCTTTGCCCGGGTTCCTGCTGATGCTGCTGTCCCATCGGGCGGGGCCCTACACCGGCGTGGTGATGATCGCCGGCGGCCTGATCATCGGCTTTACCGTGGTCTCGGCATTTCCCGCCACTCGCGTTTATTTGTCCGAGCAATTCCCGACCGCATTGCGCGGTCGCGGCCACCTCTTTGGCGAGGCTTGCGGCCGGATTTTCGCCGGCGGTCTGATCCCGTTTTTCATGGCGCCGCATACCGGCTCGCCGACGATCTTTTTTGGCACGATGCTGCTCTTTGCCGCGATCGGCGCGGTTGTTCCGATCCTCTGGGGCAAGGAGACGATCGGCCAGATCGAGGTGGTCGCCGCCGAGCCCGCTGCCGAATTCGCCTGACGCGAACCGCCGCCACGCCCGATCGGATGACGGATTGGCGGCAAGGTGCGGAAATCACCGCGACGGGACGGCGGCTTAGGCGAGAAATTCGCGCAGGGCAGCGACCAGGTCCTTCGGGTTGTCGCCTTGCACGGTGTGGCCGGCGCGCGCGATCTTGACCCAGCGGCCGTCGGGCAGCGCGGCCGCCAACCGCGCGGCATCCTCGTCGTGAAACACGTCGCTTTCGGCGCCGCGGACGACGAGGGTGGGGCAGGTGACATTGGCCAGACCGTCGGCCAGCCGTTGCCGTTCTTCGCTGTGGCGGTCGCCGCCCATCTGCTGAAACCGGCGGCGGTCGTATTTCCACACCCACTTGCCATCGTCCTGGCGGCGCAGATTGTGCATCAGGCTGCGGCGCAGGATCACCGGATCGCGGCGCGGATTGAAGGCGAGGGCGCGGGCGATGATCGCTTCGAGGCTTTCGGGCTCGGCGCCGCCATTGACAAAATCGCGGATCCGGCGCGATCCCGGCCGCCGGACATGCGGGCCGGCATCGATCAACACCAAGGCGCGCAATGTCTCGGGATAGGCGATTGCATAGGCCAGGCCGTTGATCGCACCCATCGACATGCCCACCAGCACGAATTGCCCGAGCCCGAGTGCTTGGGCAAAGGCTCTGACGTCTTCGCGCTGGGCGGCGATCGAATAATCGGCGTCGGGCGCCCAATCGCTGTCGCCGTGGCCGCGCTGGTCGAGGGCCAGGCAATGAAAATCGTCGCGCAGCGCCAGACAGCACAAATCCCAGGTATGCGCTGTCAAGGCGCCGCCATGCAGAAACACCAGCGGCGGCCGGCCGGCGCTGCCCCAATCGAGATAACGAAAGCCCAGGCCGTTGATCGTGATCCGGCGTTCATCGGGCAGGACCACGCTCGCGAAGTCAAACCCGGCGCGCACCGAGGTCGATTGCAGGTGCTCCCGATACTCCTCGCGCGACAAGCTCATCGGCTGGGCCCTCCCATGCAAAAAATCGCGACGCGGCAAATGCGCGCGTGGCTTTAGCATGAAGGATGCCCGAGCGACCATTGGGCCCGGCGGCGGCAGTCACCGGTTTGCGCCGGGTAGCCCCGCGCTGCACACATGGCTCGGCGCCTGGAAACCGCGGCGACGGCGTTGTGTCCATGGCCCAACGGCGTAGACTTTTTGCCCAGCCTTTTTCACCAGCTTCCCATGGGCCGCACGCCGGCCCCGTCTGCAGAAGGATAAGACGGATGTCGTATGATCTGCTGATCAAGAACGGGTTGATCGTCGACGGGTCGGGAATGCCGGCATTCCGCGGCGATGTCGGCATCAAGGCCGGCAAGATCGTCGAGATCGGCAAGCTGTCCGGCACCGCGGCCAAGACCATCGATGCCGAAGGCCGCGCCGTGGCGCCCGGTTTCATCGACAACCACTGCCATTACGACGCCCAGGTCACCTGGGACCCGCTGTGCACTTTCTCGCCCGAGCACGGCGCGACGACCGTGATCTTCGGCAATTGCTCGCTGTCATTGGCGCCGGTGCGCAAGGGTACCGAGGAGCGGCTCGCTGAATTCCTGTCCTATGTCGAAGCGATCCCGATGGACGTATTGCGCACGGTCAATTTCGACTGGGAGACCATCCCGCAATACATGGACCGGCTCGACCGGCGGCTCGGCATCAATATCGGCAATCTGATCGGCCACACCGCGGTGCGCCACTATGTGATGGGCGAGGACTGCCAGAAGCCGGGCGCGAGCGATGAGCAGATCAGGCAGATGCAGGCGGTCGTGCGCGACGGTCTGAAGGCGGGCGCGCTCGGCCTGTCGGTGTCGCGCGAGCAGGGCCATTACGACCCGCAGGGCGTCCATATCCCGGCATTGTGGGCCGATGAGAAGGAGATCTTCGCGCTCGGCGACGTGCTGCGCGAGATGGGTACCGGCACGATCCAGGCCGGCGGCGGCCAATATGTCGAGTTGAAGGACGGCGTGATCCGCCGTCTTGCCGAGGCGACCGGGCGCACTGTTGTCTATAACAGCCTGTCGCAGACGATGCGCAAGCCCGACGAGTGGAAAGTGCATATGAAGCGGGTCGAGGAGACCGCCGCGCTCGGCATCCGCGCTTATCCGATGTGCAGCCCGAACCGGGTCACCCAGGACTTCACGATGAAGAATTGCCAGGTGTTTCGCGGCCTGCCGACCTGGCATCCGATCCTGTTGATGTCGGACGAGGAGAAATTGCGGCTCT
>JAJPIH010000195.1 GCA_021324875.1 Alphaproteobacteria bacterium | reverse complement strand
GCACCATCAACGCGGCGATGGCCAGGGCCGCAGGGGTGCTGATGATCGCCGCGGCCAGAATATTGCCCAGCGCGTTCGGAATGACGGCCCCGACCAGCGACGCATAGAGCACCATGACGGTGCCGGCGATGCCGGCCATCCCGCAGCTCATCAGCGCGAACAATTCGCCGCGCGAGAGCCGCATCAGATAGGGGCGGATCAACAGCGGCGCCTCGATATGGCCGACAAAAATATGCACGGCCGCGCCGAGGCCAAGCGGTCCGCCGACCCCGACCGAGCGGCGCAGCACCCAGGCAAAGGCCGCCACCACGCGCTGCAGCACACCCCAGTAAAACAGTAATGTGGCGAGGGCGCTGATCACCAAGACCAGCGGCAAGGCGCGGAAAGCAAAAATAAAGCTCGCCCCCGGCCGGGTTTCGGCAAAGGGCAGCGCGCCGCCGCCCAAATAGCCGAAGACGAAACCGGTGCCGGCCTCGGACGCCCGCTGCAACGCCTCGACCGCGCGATTCAACAGCAAGAACGCCGCCCGTGCCGGCGGAAATTTTAACAGCAGCAGGGCCAGCCCAAATTGCAGCAACACGCCTGCGGCCACCACCCGCCACGGCACATGACGACGGTCCTCGCTGACCGCCCAGGCGAGCGCCAAGATAAAGAGGATGCCGAGAACCCCGCGCATGGGGCAATGTGCAATGTGAACAGGCTGGCGGCAACAGGGCGGGCGTTCGGGCACGGGGTGAGGCGAGCGCCGAGTCGGACGCGCTGGGGCAGCGGGCGCGTACCATCGTTCTTGATTTTTGGGCGGCGAACCGGCGATGTGGAGCCGGTTGGCCCCATGACCCAGCAAATCTTGCCGATGCGATTGATTGCGATCCTGGTGGCCGCGCTGCTGTTCGCCGGGCCGGCCGCCGCGGCGCCGGCGCCGGTGGTTGTCGCCTCGAAGATCGACACCGAAGGGGCACTACTCGGCAATATGATACTGGCGGTGCTGGCGGATCATTCGATCGCGGTCAAAGACCGGCTGCAGCTCGGGCCGACCAACATCGTTCGCGCGGCGATACTTGCCGGGCAGATCGACATCTATCCCGAATATACCGGCAATGGCGGGCTCTTTTTCCACATGGAGAGCGATCCGGTGTGGAAGAGCTGGGCGCGCGGCTACGCCGCCGTTTCCGCCCTCGACCGCGCCCGCAACCATCTGATCTGGCTGACGCCGGCGCCGGCCAACAATACCTGGGTCATTGCCGTGCGGCGCGACCTCGCCGCTCGCGCCCATCTCAAGACCATGAGCGATCTGGCTCGTTACGTGAATGGGGGCGGCTATCTCTACCTCGCCGCGTCGGCGGAATTTGTCGAAAGCCCGGCGGCATTGCCCGCTTTCGAGACGGCTTACCGCTTCCGCCTCGGCGACCGGCAATTGCTGACCCTCGCCGGCGGCAACACCTCGGCGACATTGCGGGCGGCGGCCGAAGGGATGTCGGGCGTCAATGCCGCAATGGCGTACGGAACCGACGGTGCGATCGCCGCCCTTGGCCTGGTCGCGCTCGATGACGACAAGGGGGCGGAGATCGTTTACGCTCCGTCCCCGGTCGTGCGGGCCGCGGTCGTCAAAGAATACCCGCAAATGCCGGCGCTGCTCGATCCGGTGTTCAAGGGGCTCGGCTTGACGACCTTGCAACAGCTCAATGCCAAGATCGCGGTCGATGGCGAGCAGCCCGAAGCCGTTGCCGCGACCTATCTGAAATCCCGGCATTTGCTGCCGTGACCGCGTTTCTCACAGGCGCCCCCGGTGTGCTTCGCGGTCATCCGCGGAGCGGGGTTCGCGAGCCGGTGTTGTTCACGCTGCTTCTCACCGCATTGACGGCGACAGTGTTCTTGGGTTTTGTGTCGGTGGCGCCGAACCGCCTGCTCTCGGGCCGGCCGGTGCCGCTATGGGTGGCGGCCGGCACGGGTTACTGCGGTGCTCTGGCAGCGATTGTCGGGCCGCTTGTACCGCTCTGTTTTGCTCCGCCGCGCCAGAGGTGGGCAGTGCTGACAGTCGGGTTGGCCGCAAGCTGGCTGGTCGCGACGCTCGCCGCGCTTGGCGCCGCCGCTCAGGCGCTTGCGGCAGGAGCCGGCCCGGCGGCGCGTGTGTCGGCCGGAGCGGCGTTCTGGATCATGGCCGGTTGCAGCGCGTTTGCGCTTGCCGACGGGTTGCGGCGGCTGCGCGCCGGCCCGGTCGCCGCGGCGGCGGTCGCCCTCGTGCTGGGCGGCGCGATTGGCGCGCTGGCTGCCCGCGGGACGTTTGCTACGTTGTCGGTCGTGCAGGAATATTCGAGCCGCCAGGCGCTGTTTGCGGCCGCGTTGACCCGCCACATCGCCCTTGTCGCCGGGGCCGTTGGGCTGGGTTTGGTGATCGGTTTGCCGTTGGGGCTCGGCGCCAGCCGTCGACCGCGACTGCAAGGGCCGCTCTTCGCACTCCTCAATCTGCTCCAGACGGTCCCGTCGATCGCGCTCTTCGGATTGCTGATCTGGCCGCTTGCGGCGCTGGCGCGGGCGGCGCCACGGCTCGCCGCCTGGGGAATTGGTGGGATCGGTCCGGCCCCGGCGGTGATCGCGCTCGTGCTCTACGCGCTTCTGCCGATCGTCCGCAACACGGTTGCCGGGCTATCCGGTGTCGACCCGGCGGTGGTTGACGCGGCCCGGGGCGTCGGGTTGACCCGCGCGCAAATCTTCCGACGCGTGGAATTGCCGCTATCATTGCCGATCCTGATTGCGGGGCTGCGCATCGTGATCGTGCAGACCATCGGGCTCGCCGTCGTCGCGGCGCTGATCGGCGCGGGCGGGCTCGGCACCTTTGTATTCGAAGGACTCGGCCAAGACGCGCTCGACCTGGTTCTGCTCGGCGCGCTGCCCGCAATCGCTCTGGCGCTGGCGGCCGATCTGGGGCTGCGCGCTATGGCCGCCTTGCTGCCGCAGCGAGCCGACCGATGATCGAACTCGACCACATCACCAAGCGTTATGACGGCCGTGCGGTGGTCGACGATCTGTCGCTGAGCGTGGCCGAGGGCGAGTTCTGCATTCTGCTTGGCCCCTCGGGTTGCGGCAAATCGACGATGCTGCGGATCATCAACCGGCTGGTCGTCGCCGATGCCGGCACGGTTCGCATTGCCGGCGAAGAGACGACGGCGTTGCGACCCGAGATTCTGCGCCGGCGTATCGGTTACGCCATTCAATCGACCGGGCTATTCCCGCACTGGACGGTCGCCGACAATGTCGCGACCGTACCGCGGCTGTTGAAATGGCCGCCAAAGCGGGTCGCAGCCCGTGTCGATGAGCTGCTCGAGCTGCTCCGCCTCGAACCGCGCCTCTACCGCAACAAATACCAGCACCAGCTTTCCGGCGGCGAAAAGCAGCGTGTCGGCGTCGCTCGCGCGCTTGCCGCCGATCCCGAATTGTTGCTGATGGACGAGCCGTTCGGCGCGGTCGATCCGGTCACCCGCGATGCGCTGCAGGCGGAGCTTCTTCGCATCCATCGCGCAACCCGCAAGACCATCATATTCGTGACCCACGACGTCGATGAGGCGCTGCGTCTGGCGAGTTCGATTGCGATCATGGACAAGGGCCGGGTCGTGCAGCACGCCGCACCGCTCGAATTGCTGCAACGGCCGGCGACCGGCTTTGTCGCCGATTTCGTCGGACGTCAGGGGCTCGGGCTGAAGCTGCTGGCCGTTCGCCGCGTCGCCGAACGGGCGCGCGACGACGAGACCGCTCCCGGCCAGCCGGTGCCGCTCGAAGCCAGTCTGCGCGATGCGTTGTCGGCGATGACCGAGCGCGGCACCGATCGGCTGCCGGTCGCCGATGCCGCCGGCCGCCGGGTCGGGGTCATCGCGCTTGCCGATTTGGTGCGCTGAACGGTGCCCGTACGTCGCGTCCTCGCCGATCCGCTGATGTGGGTCGGGCTGCTGTTCGCCGGCCTGTTACTGGGCATGAATGAGTTTCGGCCGGTGCTGCGCTGGGCATTCCCGCAAACCGTTCCAGTGATCTACGATCGCGCCAGTTTTCCGATGTTGTTTCTGGCCCATCTCGCGCTCGTGGCGACGGCGAGCGCGGCGGCGGCAACCGTCGGGGTGGCGCTGGCGGTGTTTGTGACCCGGCCGGCGGGGGCCCCGTTCCGCGTGACGGTCGGCACGCTTGTGGCAATTGGCCAGACATTTCCGCCGGTCGCGGTATTGGCGATCGCGGTCCCGCTAATCGGATTTGGGGCGCGCCCGACGATCATTGCGCTGTTTCTCTATGGGCTGCTGCCGATCGTCGAAAACGGCATCGCCGGCTTGGAAGGGGTGCCCGCCGATGTGCGCGAAGCCGCCGACGGCATGGGCTTGTCGGCGGTACAGCGGCTGTTCGCAGTCGAGCTGCCGCTCGCCGCATCGGTCATCCTTGCCGGGATCCGCATTTCGGTCACGATTGCCATCGGCACCGCTGCTATCGGCTCGACGGTCGGCGCCTTGAGCCTCGGAACCCCGATCTTCGACGGGCTGGTCGCCGACAACCTGCCCTTTGTCATCGAGGGCGCGGTCCTGGTCGCGCTGTTTGCAATCGTCACCGATATGGGATTTGCCCGGCTCGACCGCCGCCTGCGCCGCCACGCGGTCGCGGGCTGAGGCGGCCTGTCAGGTCTTTGGCGCCATCGTGCGCGCCGCCAACGCGGTCATGATCAGCGACAGGCCAAGAAAGACCATGTTGATGCCGACCAGCAATCCGATCGCCCAGTCGGCCGAGCTTGGCCAGCCGTCCCAGATCAGAAAGGCGAGCAACAGGTCGATCAGCCCGCTGAACAGCACCCAGCCCCAGCTGCCCAGATGTCGGCGATGTTCGATCGCCAGCACGATTGCCGACACCCCTTCGAGAATGAAGAAGGCGATCAAGGCGATCGTTAGCGTCAGCGCGCCGGCGATCGGGCGCAGCAGCAGAATGACGCCAAGGACGATCGCCAGCACGGCGGTCGCCAACGACCAGCCAAAGCCGGGCATGTCGCGGTGCTGCAGCAGCGAAATCGTGCGAAAAATGCCGCCAATGATGAACAGCCAGCCGATCACGAGCGTGATGGCCAGGGTTGCGACTTCGGGCACCAAGATCGCCACCACGCCCAGCACCATCATCACCACACCTTCGGCGAGAAACAGCTTCCAGTGCGCGTGAAAGGCGGCCGCCAGGCGGCGGCGGACGTCATCGATATCGGGAAACAGGTTTTGCTCGCTCATTGTCCCTCGCGCGCGAGATTTGCGCCGTTGCTGCGGGTCATCCTAGCCGATTGACGAAGGGTCGTCGCGCCGCTCGCAGCGGGCTCAGCTTCGGCCCTGGATCGCCTCGATCGCGGCCCGAGACAAGTCCTCGATCCCTTGCCGATCGACGCTTGAGGGCGCACCCGCCTGGCGGCGAATGACGACAAAAACGGCGTAGCCGCTCTCGCGCAACGGCGCCACGAAATACTCGGTAAGGCGTTGGACATTGGCCTCAAAGCACGACAATACGGCGCTGAATACCGCCCGATCGCCGATGTCGGTGCGGAACCGCGCCGCGCTGAAGTCGCCGTGACAGAGTTGCGGATCGACCGCGATCAAATTCGAGGCGATGCCGAGCGCGCTGACATTGGGTCCGGACGGAATGATCTTGACCGCTCCCGCCGCGTTGGGCGACTGCCATACGGCGGTAAAATCCGCAAGCGGCGGCGGCTTGTCGGCGGGGATCAGTTGCGCCCCGCGCATCCCCGCCTTGGCCACGAATTGGGCTGCCAGGCGATATTCCTCGCGCGCATTCGCGTCCGCGACCGCCGACGGCAGGGCGGTGAAGGCGAGGGCCGGAGCTGCCGCTTGCGACGCGGTCGGTGACCCCGGTGCCAGCTGATTGGCCGGGCTCGAGCTGCCCTGTGCAACCGCGTCCGGCGTAACCGCGCTTTCGCCGGTCGGGCTCGACGCGGCGTTCTGGTTGGCCCGGTCCGAGCCGCTCGAACGGGACGGCGGATTGGGCGCGTCCGGCGAATATACCGGCGCGGCCAAGGCGGCACTTGCCGGTGCGGCGGAGCCCGATGCGGCAGGCGCCCCCCCCGGGCTCGGTTGCCCGGCGATTGGGGATCCGCCGGCGCGGCCCGCGGCGGCTGCCGTCGCCTCACGAACCGGCGGTTCTTGACCGCGCGCCGCCCTGACACAATTGGCCAGCCGGTCGATCACGGCCTGGACGTCGTCGAGTTTGAACAGGAAGGATCGCCCTTCGGCGCTGACGCCGAGTTCGGGGCTCTGGCGCGGCTGCAGCATGATGCGCAACGCGTTCGGCAATGGGACCAGCAGCAGCTGCGGGCTGGGGATCGTACCGAGCCGGGCAAGCGGCGGAGCGGCATCGAATTGCAGGCTAACCGGTACCTGGTCGCGGGGGTTGAGGGACCATTTCGGGTTGATGAAACCCAGCCACCAGTGATAGTCGCCGGTCACCAGGATGAACAAATTGATCCCGCTGTTATAGGCGACGCCGGCCGAGCAATGGGTGAAGGCGCCGGTGCGATCGTCGGTGTAGGCGCCGCCCGCCCAAAAACCGGCCTTGAAGGGGCGCAGCGGGCCCGCCGCGTCGGCTGCTGTCAAGAAAGACAGGGCGAGGGCCACCGCTATCGCGACCGGCCGAATGAACCCCATGGGACCCCCCGGATCGTCACCGAAATATCATATTTCCGGTGCGGGGAGGAGCCTCGCTACGCTAATCGGGCGCAGAACGCCTTCCGGCGAGCCCTCGCCGATCCGCAGCCGCCGGGCGCCGCGCTAGCGCAAGCCGAGCGAGCGGAACTCGCTGCGCAGCGAGGCGTAAACCAGACCGCAATAAACGCAGCCGACGACAATCGCGGCGATCCCGGCGCCGACCAAGAACGGCTTCAGCCTGCCCCTCATGCGGATCGCGCCGCGTTACACTGCCGGCCGCGACCGGATGTCGTCGGGCACCTTGCGCGGCAGAAACTGGCCATCCTTGAGATCGCCGGAAAAGCGGCCGCTTTCGACCACGATTTTGCCGCGCACCATGGTCAGAGATGGCCATACTGCGAGATCGCGCCCTTCCCAGGGACTGTAATCGGCTTCATGCATGTCCGCGGCGCGCACGACATGACGCCGGCGTGGATCAAGCACGACGATGTCGGCATCGGATCCGACCGCCAGCGCCCCCTTGCGCGGGTAGAGGCCCATGATCTTGGCGGCGTTCGCCGAGACCAGATTGACAAAATCCACGAGGCTGCGGCCACGCTTTTCGACTGTTTCGGTATAGATCAGCGACACCCGGGGCTCGACGCCGGCATTGCCGCCGGTCGTGTCGTCGATGCGCCGGCCCTGCAATTTGATCCGCAGCGGACAGCAAATCTCGTCGGTGGCGACGGTCTGGATCGCGCCGTGATCGGTGGCGTCCCACAGCGCCTGCTGGTCGGCGGGAAATTTCAGCGAGGGATATGTGTGGTAGATCTGGCCGTTCGGGCGCTTATAGTCTTCCGCGTTGTACATCAAATATTGATGCAGGGTTTCGCCATAGATCGGCACGCCGTCGGCGCGCGCCGCCGCAATCGCCTTGACCCCGGTCGCGGCTGAGGTGTGCATCATGTAGAGTGCCGCACCTTCGACATTGGCGGCGAGCCGAATGACCCGGTTGAACGCCAAATCCTCCGACAAAGTCGTGTGCACCTCGGCCATGTTCTCGAAGCCGGTGCGGTCTTCGCGCGTCAACTTCTCGTACATGTGCATGACGAGATCGTTGTCTTCGGCGTGGATGGCGGCGATGCCGCCGGCCTTGGCCAGCACCTGCAGCACCTCCCAGATGTCGCCGAAATCGACCATCCGCCCCCGGCGCGAGGGCGTGATGTCGGTGGTGAAGATCTTAACCGAGGCGTGGCCGGCCTGCACCGCTTCACCCAGTTGCGGCATCAATTCGGGCGGCAATTTGCCTTGAACCATCGTGTGAAAAGCGTAATCGCAGTAGCAGTCCCCGGCCCATTCCTGCTGCCGTCGCTCGATCGCTTGCTGCACGCTGTCGCCGTCGCCGACCAGCGCGAAGTCGATGATGGTCGTCGTTCCGCCGTGCAGCGCGGCCTCGCTGACCCGCGCCGGGCCCTCGGTCATCTGGTGCTGGCTGGTGCCGGGGACGACAATCGGCCAGCGGCAATGCACATGCGGATCGATGCCACCGGGAATGACGATCTGGCCCGCGGCGTCGACAGTCCGCCCGGCCCCGATCGCAGCGAGGCTGCCCGCGGCGCCGATCGCCGCGATCTTGCCGCCGCTGACGCCGATATCGGCCGGCTCCGCTCCGGTCGGCAGCACTGCTTTGCCATTGGCGATCAGAACGTCGAACATCTCCTCCTCCCCTTTACGCCGCTCAGGCGACGCGGTAGCGATCGATCGTGGTCCGGTCGAATTTGAGCCCCAGGCCGGGTGCGTTCGGCATCATCAGCTCGCCATTCTGCTGTTGCGGCACCTCTTCAAACAGCGGCATCAGCCACGGCATGTATTCGACCGTGAGCCCGTTGGGGATCGCCCCGATCAGATGCACATGCACCTCGGGGATCAGATGGCTGACGACCGGCAGGTTGAACGCCTCGGCCATGCCGGCGACCTTGATCCATTGGGTCACGCCGCCGACCCGCACCAAGTCGATGATGACGACATCGACCGCGTGCCGCTCGACCATATGCCGGAACGGAACGATGCCCCAGACGTATTCGCCGCCGGCAACCGGCGTCGACAATGCCGCGGTGACCCGCGCCAACCCGTCGAAATCATCGGCGGTCGTCACATCTTCAAGCCAAAACAAGCCGACCCCGGAATCCTCGAAGCGCCGGCCGATGTCGATCGCCTGCTCCGGGCGCCAGCGCTGGTTGATGTCGCACATCAATTTGATGTCAGGGCCGATCGCCTCGCGCACCCGGCGCATCCGCTCGACTTCCTTGGCCGGCGTTGTGTCGCCGGGCAGGGCGAGCTGGGTTTTCATCTCACGCCAACCGCGCTCTTTCAATGTCGCGGCCGCCTGCACGACGCGGTCGAGTGACAGACCACGCATCAGCGCGCCGCTGGCATAGGTCGGAACCCGCTCGCGCGCGCCGCCCAGCAATTTCCACAAGGGCAAATTCATCGACTTGGCGCGCAGATCCCAGAATGCGGTGTCGAGCGCCGAGATGGCGAGGTTGAAAATGCCGCCGGGGCCGGCCGAGCCGGCAGCGGCGCGCAGTTTCGCGGCGATCGCCTCAACCCGCACCGGGTCCTCGCCAATTGTCAGCGCGCCCAATTCCTCGACCGCGCGCTTCAGGCTGCCGGTCAAAGCGCCGCCGAAATAGGTGACGCCAATCCCGGTCGCGCCATCATCGGTCTCGACCGTGACCGGCACAATCAGCCGCGTGCCCGAGGGGCTCTCGGCCGCGCCGGCGAGTGGTTCGTCGGCCGGGAGGGCAACGATCTCGGCACGCACGCCGGTGATTTTCATCGGATCAATCCTTATTCCTCGGGGAGTAGCCCGCCGTTACCGCCGCCCCCGAGGGGCGCGGGGCGGCGAAGCGGCGGGACGTCGCCCCTGGGTCGCCGCGCATCGGGGAATGACGAATGCGATAATCATTGTCCCGCGGGAGTGGCTCAGCTCCGGTAGCTCGGGTCGATGCGGTCGAGCATGCGCAGCAAAGCCGGCCATTCGCGCTGGCCCTGCAGGCGCGGCATATTGCCGGCGAACATCGCCGCCTGACGCGCGCAGGTATCGGGCGAGGGCACAACCATTTTGGCGCCGGCGGCGACCGCGGCCTGGATCTTTAGCTGAGCCTCGGCCGAGCGCTCGAAATGGTAGGTCAGCGAAAATGCTTCGGCGACATTGCGCCCGGTGGCCAACAGGCCATGGTTGCGCAGGACCAGCACCGGGTGCTCGCCGATTGATTGCTGCAAGCGCTCGCGCTCGTCCATGTCGAGCGATACGCCTTCGTAATCATGGTAGCCGAGGCGGTTGTAAAAGCGCATCGCCCATTGCGAGAGCGGCAACAGCCCCTCTTCGAGAGCCCCGACCGCGATGTCGGCTTCGGTGTGGGTGTGGACCACGCATTGCACATCCGGCCGGCCGAGATAGATCGCACCATGGATCACAACCCCGGCGTTGATCGGCTCGTATTCCGAGGGCTCGATCAGATGACCGTCGGTGATGTCGACTTTGAGCAGGTTCGAGGCGGTGATTTCGTCGAACATCAGCCCCGACGGGTTGATCAGCATCTGGTCGGTCGTACCCGGTACGCGCGCCGAGTTGTGGGTCAGCACCAGATCGTCCCAGCCGAAATGCTTGATCAGCCGGTAGCAGGCGGCGAGATCGACCCGCACCTTCCATTCTTCCGGGCTGATATGCGCCGGCCGGTGCGAGACATCGGGTTCGAGCGTATCCATCGGTTTTCCTTTCCGCATAGTTTGGTGGTTGATGATTTCGGCGGCCGGCGAATGCGAATCCGGTGTTCGGTCACAACCGCGATGGTTCCGATCATGCTGTGCGATTGAGGTAGTCCGCGGCCAGCGCGGCAAGCGCAAGCAGCGAATGCCTGCTCTGGTCCCGCGACCCGAGCAAAGCTCTGCCTGCATGGCTCCCCGGAGAGTAGCGGCGCAGAGCGGCGAAGCCGTTGTCGGCGGTGATCAAGCACCGGCCCTCTGCCTGAATTCGAGCCCAAAGTGCGGCATCCGGCTTTCCTTGCGGTCCAAGGCACGCTACGCCGGAGTGAACATCGGCACCGGCGGCCCGCCCTCGCTCTCTTTGAACACGAGCTTGACCGCCTGCCCGATCCGGATCTGGTCAAGATCGCAATCGACAATGTTGGTCATCATCCGCGGCCCCTCGGCCAGCTCGACATAGGCAATGGCGTAGGGGATCGGCGAGCGCCGCATCACGCTATAGGTGTAGATGACGCCTTGGCCCGAAACCTGCTGCAATTGGGTGTTGTCGCTAAAGCAGAACGGGCAGTGCGACCGCGGATAGAAATGCAATTTCCCGCAGGCATTGCATTTGCCGACCATCAATTTCCCCTGCGCGCAGGCGTCCCAGAAGGCCTGGGTTTCGAGATTGGGGACCGGCGCCTGGATCTTGCGGTCCTGGCTTTGCATGGCGCTTACTCCCTTTCCATGATCACGGTCGCCGAGCCGTGCCGAGTGCCAAGCGAGCCGCCGGTGCCGTGGGCGAGGGCGAGATCGCAGTTCGGGACCTGCACTTTAGGGTGCGCCTCGCCGCGCAACTGGCGCACCGCTTCGACCACCTTGGTCAGGCCGCCGCGGTTTGAGGGGTGGTTGTTGCACAGCCCGCCGCCATCGGTGTTGAACGGCAATTTGCCGACCACCGAGATCAAATTGCCGTCGGCGACAAAGCGGCCGCCCTGGCCCTTCTCGCAAAAGCCCAGATCCTCGATCTGCATGACGACGGTGATCGTAAAGCTGTCATAGATCGAGGCATATTTTATGTCGGCGGGCTTGACCCCGGCCTCGGCGAAGGCCGCCGGTCCCGACCACACCGCCCCGGAATAGGTCAGGTCGACCTCGCCGCCCATCTGGCCTTTGGGCGCCTCACCGGCGCCGATGATCTTGACCAGCGGCCGCTTGAGGCTTTTGGCGATCTCGGGCCGCGCGACGATGATCGCCCCGCCGCCGTCGCTGATCACGCAGCAATCGAGCCGGTGTAGCGGGTCGGCGATCATCGGCGAATTGACCACGTCCTCGACCGTGACCACGTTGCGCAGCATCGCATGCGGGTTGTGTTGTGCGTGATGCGAAGCGGCGACCTTGACCCAGGCCAATTGCTCGCTGGTCGTGCCGTACTGGTACATATGCCGCATCGCGCACATCGCGTACATGTTGGCGGTGGCCGGGGCGTAAGGGTTTTCAAAGGCGGTGTCGGCCGATTGGACGGCGGCGACGCGCGGCGCCGT
>JAJPIH010000011.1 GCA_021324875.1 Alphaproteobacteria bacterium | reverse complement strand
GTCGGCGCCAGCGCCATGACCCTGAACCAGGGGCAGAGTGCGATCATCGCGCTCGACGGCTCGGGCAATTACGACGCGCTGGTGATCGGCGCCAGCGCCGTGACCACATGGCTCGGGCATGGCACCTACAGCTATGCCAAGCCGCCTTATGCCCATGCCGTGACCTTTGCCTGCATCGGCGCCGGCGGCAGCGGCGCCAGCGGTTTTGCCGGGACCACCGCCAGCGTTTCTGGGGGCGCCGGCGGCGCCGGCGGCGTGTACAACGAGATCACGCTGCCGGTCAGCTCGGTGACCTGGCCGGTCACGGTCACGGTCGGGCAAGGCGGTGCGGGGCCGGCCGGCGTTACCTCGGGCAATGGCAATGCCTCGAACGCCGGCGGGGCGACGACCTTCGCCAATGGCGGCACCACTTATCTGACCTGCTACGGCGGCCGCACCTCAGGCAGTTACAACAACGCTGGCGGCGCCACCTGTACCAATGGGCTTGGGATATTGTGCCCATCAAATGCCGATACCAGCGGCCAGGCGGGCGGCGCTCCTTCGACCGGCGGCTTTGCCGGCAATGGCGCTTATAGCTCTTGGGGCGGCCCGGGCGGGGGCGCCGGCGCCGGCATCAACGGCAGCGGCGCCGGCGGCACCGGCGGCTCGGGCGGGATCAGCGCCGCGCAGACGACACAGGCCGGTGGCGTCTCGAGCGGGAACGGCCCGGCCGGCGGCAACCCACCGATCATCGCCCTGCGTTCATTGGCGGGCGCCGGGGGAGCCGGCGCCGGCGCGTGCACGACCGCGAGCTGCACCGCCGGTGCCGGGGGTGCCGGCGGCTATGGCGCCGGCGGCGGCGGCGGGGGCGCTTGCGATGCGACCAGCTGCACCTCGGGCGCCGGCGGGGCGGGCGGCGACGGGGCGGCCATTGCAGTCGCGTTTTGATGGAGAGCAAGATGATTGCGGCGCGGGAAAAGCGGCCGGTGCGAAGCCCGCTCGGCGCGACGCGATTGATCGAGCTCGCCGGGGCGCTGTGGCTGTTGTTGCTGTGGGCGCTGGCCGCGGCGACGGCCGTGATCGCCGCCGGCCTGGCGCTCGGCACGCGTCCGGCACAGGCAGGGTGGCTTTATTGGGATGGCTACCGGGTCACGGCCTGCAATCCGTGCACCTCGGCCTCAATGACGATCATCATGCCGGCCGTGCAATTTGCGCCGGTGAATGGCGGATCGAGCCAGTTCAACGATCTCTGGGTCGGGATCAGCGACACCGGCGACACCACAGTGGCCCAGGTGTGGTTTCCCAACAATGTTGCCTCGGGTTGCCCGAATTGGAGCGGCTGCATCACCACCCCGAACTGGACGGTAATCTCGGGGGGCCTCAACACGTCGCATTCGAGCCAGTCGGATGGCACCTTTGACGCTTATCCCGGCGACGTCATCAAGATGAGCCTCAATTGCACCACACCCTGCGGTGCGACAAACCAGCAATGGAATTTCTCGGTCACCGACTACACCCAGAAATGGACCTGGAGCAGCTCAGCCCCGGCCAGCGCCAATGTCGGCCTGGGCCAGGTTAATTACGTGCCGAATGAAGACAACGGCACCGGCTCGGGCGGCCCGACCGCGAATTACGACCAGTTTCTGATTTACGACGTGACCGCCAACGGCGCCCCGGTCAATCTGCAAACGCAGGGCAGCCCGACCACGAGCTCGACCGCCTATGGGGGCACCAACGTGCAGAACCCGCCGGGGATGACGAGCTTTTGGAGTTGCTGGTCGCCGGCCGGCGCCGCGCTGACCTCGCCCTGTCCGAAGCGGGTCGTGACCCGCGCCCCGGCCGGCTTTCGTCGCCGCTAAGCCGATGCCGTGGATCAGCCCCGTCAATCGCCCCGGCGCGCCGCGTGCCGCGCGATATTACGCGATCGCCGTGATCAGCGACCGCCTTGCGCCCGTGGAATGGACCGGCACAACCACGACGCCGCAGACCATCGATCAGAGCGCACCCATCGAAACCAGCGGCACAACCCGTCGCGACGATTGAACCATGGCGCTTTTCGAAGTTAACGCCGGCGCCATGGCCGACAGCAGCGCCCCGGCCGAACTCGCCGGGACGGTGCAGCCTGGTTATGCGCAGATCGAATGGCTCGCCCGGCAGAATTCCCAGCGCGCTGCATCGGGCGAGCTCGCCGCCAGTCAACGGCGCGAAACGGGGTTTGCGCTCGAAGCGCTCGGCGGCGCGACGATCACGATTGATGCCGTACCGCGCCTTGAAGTTCAGGCTGGCTCGCGCCGCGATGCCAATGCGCCGGTGGCGTGGCAAAAGACGCTGCAGATCGACAGCAACGATCCGGCCGAGATCCTCGGCAGCACCGCCATCGCTGCGTTGGTCAATGCGGTCGCCGTCCTCGAATGGCTTGCCGTGCAAAAGGGCGACCGCCGGTCGGCGCTGGAAATCTCGCTCGACACTGCCGGAAAGATTGACGCGCCGCTCGAAAACCAATCGAACGCAACCGCCTCGCTTGCCCGCGACAGCGGTATCCCGATCGAAATCGTCGTGAGCACGCCCGGCTATGGCGGCACGCAAGGCGAATGGGTGATGTCGGTCGCCGTGACTGCCGACAGCCAGTTGCCGGCAGAGATTGGTGGCCAAACGCCGGCGGCGGCACCCGCGGTATTCCAAGTATCGGGACTTCGTATCCGGCTCATAGGAGGCTGAGGCAGTGAACGTTCGGCCGTTCGACCCGATCGCGCCAGGGAGATCGACACCTTTGCTTTTGATTTCACGCTGGATGCGGGTTTGGCTGAAATCATCTCGACGAGCTGGACCTGCGTTTTGTTGCCCGCTTATCAAAACGGGTGTGATCCTGACCCGCAGAGTCATGTGCTGTCTGTGGCTGCCGTAAGCCTGTTGCAGCAGCCGGCGCGGTTGCCGGGTTTGTCGCCGCAGACGCTGCACGGAAAGTTTTCGGTGGCCGAGATTGGCCATTTTCCGCCCGCTGCATCGGGCGCATGGTACCTGTTGCGGGCAACCGTCGCGCTAAACGATGGACGGGTGCTTGAACAGGCCGCAACCCTTTTGGTTTCAAGCTGATCTTGATCCGCGGCCCATCCGCGGCGCCATGCCGCTGCCCCAACATACAGGTTTCCAGACCAGCCCCGGCAGGGACATCTGCCGCCGGGCTGATCTTTGCCGAACACCGCTGATCGCGCATTTCGACGCGGGGCCATTGCGGCTGCGCAGGCCGCGAACCGATGCATCCTCACGAGCCGAGAGATACCATGAAACTCTACTTTCCGATCGCCAAGATCGACGCCGAGCGGCGCGAGGTATGGGGATACGCGTCCACAGAGGCGCGCGACGACCAGGGCGAAGTCGTCAAACGTGAAGCGTTGGTAGAGGCGCTCGGCGATTACATGAAATTCGCCAATATTCGTGAGATGCATCAGCTCTCCGCCGTTGGCGTTGCCAAAGAAGCGACGGTCGACAACAAGGGCCTGTATATCGGCGCCAAGATTGTCGACGACCAGGCGTGGCAAAAGATTGTCGAGGGAGTCTATAAAGGATATTCGATCGGCGGCCAGGTCACGCGGCGTGATCCGAGCGCCCCCAAGACCATCACCGGTCTGGTGTTGAACGAAATATCATTGGTCGATCGCCCGGCCAATCCGGAGGCGGTTTTCGACTACTGGAAAGCAAACGGCGCTCAGGCCAATCCTCCTCCCTCGTCATCGACCTTCCCGATCCAAATCTGGGCCTGCGGTATCCCTCACCACCAGCATTTGGGTAAAGTCGAGGCCCTCAGGTGTCAGGCAGAAATGGCCAACTCCAGGCGCTTTGCAGTTCCGGCCACGGCAAAAGCCAGTATTGCCGCCGCCGCGCAATCTCCGCCGGCCGCCGCCGCTT
>JAJPIH010000186.1 GCA_021324875.1 Alphaproteobacteria bacterium | reverse complement strand
CAAATTGCGGAATTGGGACACGGCGGCCAGGTTCGCAGCGCTAGAACGGCGCGGTCAGCACAAAGGTCGCAAACTCGGCGCCCGGATCGTGATTGCCGAGGCCGGCATTGGAGATGTGGTAGAAGCCGACGCCGATCCGCCGGCCGCCGGAAAAGCGATAGGCGAGCTCTGCACCCGAGCGGAATTCCCACCAATAGCCCAAATCGATACCGTGACCGCTGCCAAAATAACCGCCGGCAAAACTCGGCGTGAGAATGAAATTCTCAGGAAAGTGAACATCAAACCCGAACCCGACATAGGTATAAACCGCACCCTTGCCGGTGCCCATCGCGCCGATAAAGGGCGATAAAATCCACAGTTTGTCGCCAAAGCGGAACTCGCCCAGGACGAGACCGGTCGTCCCCGAACCAGGGTGGCTTTCCGGGATGACGTCAAACGCGCCGCCGCCGATCGCCACCCGCGGCGGATCGTCCGGCGAGCCAAAGCTGATTTGAGCTTGCGCCCGATGGCCAGCAGCGAGCAGGACAAGGACTATCATTGCGAGTCCAAGCAAGCCGATTGCTCGTCTCTTAGTCACAGATTCCCCCGGCTCGTTCGCGTTCGAGTTTACAAAACTAAGTCAGAAAAGCGTCACCTAGCGCAAGCAAAACTCACGTCTCTGGGCTGACGAAGGAGGGGGAAGCGACGGCCGCCGCTGCTCGGCCAGCTTCGTCCGACAGGGCCGGGTCAAGAGGCGATCCCGACCGGCGACCGAGATCCCCCAATCACCCCCGGCCGGCCATTTGCCGCGGGTGCGGCGGCGCAGAGCCGACCGATCAGAATTCGCCGGTCAATCGCCAACGCTCATCAACACAGGGCGCGGGCTGTGGTCGGCGGGTCTCTGGCGGTGCGCCGTGGGTTGCAGCGGTTAGGCGGCGCGGCGATAACGGCGGCAGTCGATCCGCAAATGGTCGCGGAAATGGGGGCGCAGCTTTTGCGTCCACGGCGTATCGGCGGCCTGACGCCACGCGGCCGATCTCACGACATCGGGCGCTTCGAGGTGATAAAGCGCGACATAACGCTGGGTGCCCCCGGTGCCGCGGTAGCGTCGCGCGCCCAGCACCCCGGGCACCGCGCCCAATGCCGGAACGTGCTCGCTGTTGTACCATTCGTTGAACTCCTGCTCATGCTCGGCCGCGACATTCATGCCGATCAGCATCAGCGCGGCGGCGCCGGCCGGCGCAATAAGATCGCCGGGAAACAGCTGCTCGCCTTCATAGCGCAGGATGCTCTTGCGGAACTTGGCGGTGCGCTTGGTCCAGGGCGACGCGTTCTCGCCGGCGATGGCGAGGTAGGCGGGGCTGTGCAGCACCCCGACTTCATCGAGATCATAGGTGGCGACCGAAACCTTCGGATTGTCGATCCCGATCCAGCGCTCGGCATTCAGAAACCCCGGCACACGCAGGCGTTCCGGAACATGTTCGAGATCGTACCAGTCGTGAAATTCGTCCTCGGGCGCCGCTGTAAAATCCATCGCGGCGATCAGGATGCCTTTCGCCATTCTCTCCTCCCGACAGGTTTCGACCATCATCCATGGCCGCGCCGGCAATGGCCAGCGAATCCGGCGGTCTCAGCGGCCGGGCGGCGCCGACAGCGCCTGCCGGCGGAACGCGGCGTCGGCAATGCGCCGCTGCGATGGCGACAGGCCGATATAAAGACGGTCGAAGGCGTCGGCCAGCCGCTCGGCATTCTCGGCATAGATGTGCGCCACCCGGGCGTAATCGCGCATGTTGTCAGCGGCCGTCATCGTCGCCAAGGCAGACCGCCGCTGGCGCGTCAGGGCGTCGTCGGAGAGCGCCATTTCGCGCACCGCGTGGGTAAAGGCGCGCCAGAGCGGCAACTGTGCTGCGGTCACCCCGAGTGACGCGCGCAACTCTTCGAGATGGCGGTCGACCAAGCTCTCGCTGGCGGCCAGCTCCGCCGAGGCCGAGACCGAAGCCTGGTGAGGCCGCGGCGCGACCGGCGGCGGGTTGGCGACACCGGGCGCCGGCACCGGGACCGGCACCGAGGACAGCTGGCCCCCGGCCGAGCCGATCAACGCCGCCAGAATGACGCCGACAGCCGGCATTAAGCGTTTCATGGGCCTGGTTGACCGAGGCCGTGATAGCGGCAAGCGCCCTGCCGGTTTGTCATATTCTATCCCTGCTTTGGGGATGGCCGAAACCGGGTCGGTTGCCGCGCCTCAGCGCCGCGTCCGCGATGTTGTGGCGGCAACCGCCTGCTGCTGGAACAGCGTGTCGGCCGCCCGCTTTTGCACATCCGACAAGCTCGCGTAAAGGCTGTCGAACGCGGCCGACAGGCGCTCGGTGTCGTCGGCATAGGCGCGCGCAATCGCGGCGTAGGAATGCATGTTTTCGACCGCGGTCATCGTCTTGACCGCCGCCGCACGCTGCGCAAACAGCGCGTTGGTCGCCGCGGCGTTGTTGCGCATCGCCTCGGCGAAAGCGGTCCACAGCGGCATCTCGGCAGCGGTAATGCCGAGTTGCGTCTGTAATTTGGCGATCCGCTCGTCGATCGCCGCGCGCGCGGCGGCCGAAAGCGGCGGTGCCGCGGCGGTGGCGCTCGGTGTGGATGTCGCGGCAGGGCCGGCGGGTGCCGAGGCCGCCGGTGGCGACGGCGCCTGCGTACCCGACGCAGCCCCCGCCGGCGGCGCCGGCGGTATCGGCGCCGGTTGCGACTGCGCCAAGCCGGCCGGCGCGGATGCCACCAGGGTCAGCATGCCGAGCGCCAGAATCAACGTCGCAAACAATT
>JAJPIH010000044.1 GCA_021324875.1 Alphaproteobacteria bacterium | reverse complement strand
TTGTCGAGCTGGGCCTGGTCGAGATCCTCGTGGTCGTCACGGAAATAGGCGCAGGAATATTGGCGGTCGCGGTCGAGAAAGAGCGCGTAGAGCTCGTCGGTGAGGTCGTAATGGTGGGCGGCGTTGCGGCGGGCGCGGGCGCGGGGATTGTATTGGTGCAAGCGGCGCAGCCAAGTGACCGAGCCGTTCAATAGCCGCGACAGCGGGCCCTCGGGCATCGCTTCGAGGTTGAGCTGCAACAGATCGATCAGCTCGTAAAGGCTGCCTTCTTCGATGACCAGGCTGCCGTCGACATAAGCCTCGGGCAAATAGAGCCGCGGTCTCAGCAGCAGCTTCCACTCGAGCGCCGCATCACGCAACCGGATGGCGGCGCTGGGCCCCGGCGCCCCGACAAACTCGTAGGGGATGCCGCTGGCCGTGACGAGGCGCAAACGCCCCTTGGTGATAACACGATCGAGAATGCGCGCGAGCAGCATCGCGACGAACCCGGCTCGGCTGCAATGGCGGCAATATCGGTCACGCCGCCCTTGGTTTACAAGACCTGTGCGGTTATTGCGGCGCCGCCTCGCCGGCGTCCGCGGCCGCCGCTCCGACAGCGCCCTCGGCGTATGCTTCCTCGTCTTCCTCGGCCGCGCGCAACGGATCGAGGCCGCGCGCCTGCATCGCCGCTTCCTCGGCGGATTGAGCGACATTCGCGGTGATCGTGACCGAGACCTCGGGATGCAGCACGACCCGCACCAGATGCAAGCCGATCGATTTGATCGGTCGGTCCAGAATCACCTGCCGCTTTTCGATCGTGAACCCGGCCTCGCTAACCGCTTCGGCGAGGTCGCGGGCCGACACCGACCCATAAAGCTGGCCGCTTTCGCCGGCTTGGCGGACCAATACCACGGTCAGCCCCTCGAGCTTCGCGGCGATCTCGCTCGCCTCGCTGCGGCGCTGCAAATTGGTGGCTTCGAGCTGGACGCGCTGGGCTTCGAAATAGGCGAGGTTTTCCTTGGTGGCGCGCAGCGCCTTTTTCTGCGGCAACAACCAATTGCGGGCGTAACCCGGCTTGACCTTGACCACTTGGCCCATCTGGCCGAGCTTCTCGACCCGTTCGAGCAGTATAAGTTCGATCATCGATCTCCTCCGAACGATCGCGATGGCGCCAGCCGGCGCCGCAAGCCGAGCGGCGCGTCGAGCGCGCCGAGCACCGCCGTCAGCAGCAGCGGCCAGCCAAACAGGCCGGCCGCGACATAGAACAACACCAGCGGGAGCTGCGGATGACGCGAGCGCCGCACGGCGGTGTGCACCACCGCCAGACCCGCCAGGCAAAACGGCACCGACAGCGTCGCCAGCAGATTGACCCCGACAAAACCCGCGCCGCCGCCGATCAACGCCAACACTACCGCCGCCGCCAGCAGCCCCGAAAGCCACCACGGCGGCGAGAGGCTGGCGAGATCGGGCGACGGCCGCCACGCCTTGCCAAACCGCGCCAAAACACCTTGCGCCAGAATGGCGTTGCCGGCGGTCATCGCCATCCACGAGGCGGCCACACAACCGGGCACGACAAACGCGAACAGCGCGACCCCGGCCTTGGCGAATGGGGCCTCGTCCGGAAGGCGGTCGAGCAACGGCGCCAACATCGCATCGAGACGCGTCGCAATCGCACGCGGACCGCCGAGAAACAGCATCACCGCGGCCAAAACCAAGAGCCCCAACCCGGCAAGCCACGCCGTCAGCAATCCTGCCGGATACCATTCGTAGCTGCCCGCCGCCAGCGGGCGGGCGAGCAGCGCCTGGCGCACCAGCAACACGACCGGCGCCGCGTAAAGCCCGGCAAAGAGCGCTGTCGTCGCCCAGCCGCCCACGATCGCCACCAGCACGGAGGCGACGGTCCCGGCGACGGCGGCGGCCACGGTCCCGCCCCACAGCCCGGCGGCAAACAGCGGCAGCTGCGCGAGATAGGCAAGGATCAGAGCGCCGGGGGCATCAGACAAAATCGCGAGATAAAGGCCGGCGCCGGTCGCGCCCAGTATTGCGCCCGATGCCCAGGCCGTCCGGCGATCCATGAACTGCTCCCGCACGCCGGCGGTCGCCGCCAGCGGCGGCGCGCCGTTACTTGACCATATACGGCAACAGACCGAGAAAGCGGGCCCGCTTGATCGCCTGGGCAAGTTCGCGCTGCCGCTTGGCCGAGACCGCGGTAATCCGGCTCGGCACGATCTTGCCGCGCTAAGAGATAAAGCGCTGCAGCAGCTTGACGTCCTTGTAATCGATCTTGGGCGCATTGGGACCGGAAAACGGACAGGATTTGCGGCGGCGGAAGAACGGTCGCCGCGGCGCCGAGGCACGGCCGCCGCCCGAGGTCTGGCTTTCCATCGCCTACTCCACGGTTTCGGGTGCGGGTGTGGGGGCGGGTGCTTCGACCGGCCGCTCGCCGCGCTCGCCGCCTTCGCGGCTCTCGCCGTAGCGCTCGCGGTCCCGCTCACCGCGGCGCCGGTCCTCACGGCCGCCGCGGCTCTGCATGACCGCCGACGGGCCCTCCTCATGGGTCTCGACCCGGATCGTCAGGTAACGCAGCACGTCCTCATTGATGCGCATCGTGCGT
>JAJPIH010000344.1 GCA_021324875.1 Alphaproteobacteria bacterium | reverse complement strand
GGTTGCCGCCGAGCGAGCGCGAAAACAGACCCGCCGCGCCGATCGACAGCGCTTCCCCGGCGCCTTCGAGCGACAGTCCGTCGGCCAAGGCCTCAGCCATCAACACCGGGATGTCGGCAAACTTGTCGACCTTGGCGATGCCCTCGCCGAGCTTGCCGATCGCAGCGGTCTCGTCTTCGCCGGTCTGTTGCCGGGTGACCCGCGTCATCAACTCATGCTGTTCGATCAGCATCTCGATGTCGGGCAGCGCCGGGGCGGTCGGGAAGCGCGACACGTAGCGAACGGTGGGGCGCATCAGCTCCTTGAAGAAGCGCGGTTCGACCGCGCCATTTTCGAGGGCGCGCCAGGTGAACGCCGGAAAGGCGAAATAATGGTCGTCGACGATGTTTTTGGGGATCGCCACGCTCATCAGCAGGTCAAAGGCCTCGACGCGCGGCATGTTGTCCCACAGCCACAAAAACAAATGGTCGGCCTTATTGTATTCGCCGCGGTTGACGGCGGCGTGATAGGCGGCCTTGGTCGCCTCGACCCCGCCGGCGTTTTCCGGTTCGAAATCGAGCAGCGCATAGGGGCCCATGGCCGGATGGTGGATGTGCTTGTTCGACAGCGCCACGTGTTGCAAAACCGGCAAGAACCGGTTTTCCCCTTCGAGACGGTTGACCGTCTGCGCGACCGCATGCAGACCGACCAGCGGGTGCAGCATGCCGCCATGGTGACCCGGCGGAAGATCGGTCGAACGCGTCACCGCCAGCGCCGATGCGGTCAACATCGTGCGGGTCGGAACCCCGGCGCGCAATTTGGCCAAGGTCTCGTCCAGAATATCCTCGGGAGCCGTCTCCTCGATGAATTGGACGAGCGGCTCGATGTCGTCGGGATACCGTACGCGTTGCGGGGCGGGCATGCCGGGTCTCCTTTCTGGTGTCGTCGGTTCGCTAGGCTCTGGTCTCTCTCTGTGATCGCGGCGCTTCGGGCGAGAACAAAGGGTCAATGCGCGCTTACCGGGCGCGCGTAGCGTGTTCGGTCATGCTCCAAGAGCAGCAACTTGTGAGCATAGGACAACCAAGAGGCGGGTCAATCGCCATATCTGCAAGGTCAGCCAGACAAAACTACGCAGCTCGGGGGGCGGGGCTGTGGAATGAGCGGTCGCGGGGCGCATTCTCGCGCGAGGCGGTCGCGACCTCGGCGGCCGGACCGCGCGGCTGCGGCCGACCGCAGGCGCCGCCCCTCACCCCGCGCCCCGGGCCTTGGCCCAGCTGACGCGCAACCCGACCGTGCGGTTGAAGACGAGCCGGTCGGGGCGGGAATCGGGGTCGAGGCAGAAATAGCCCTGGCGCTCGAACTGCACGGCGTCGCCGATGGCGGCCATGGCCAGCGCCGGCTCGACCCGGCCCGTCAGCGTTTCGAGCGAATGAGGATTGAGATCGGCAAAGAAATCGCCGCCGGCGCCGGGATCCGGGCGCGTGAACAGGGGATTGTAGAGCCGTATCTCCGCCGGCAACGAATCAGCGGCCGCCACCCAATGCAAGGTCGCCCGCACCTTGCGCCCGTCAGGCGCGTTGCCGCCGCGGCTAGCGGGGTCGTAGGTGCAGATCAGTTCGCTGACCTCGCCGGCGCCGTTTTTGACGACGTCACGGCAGGTCACCAGATAGGCAAAGCGCAGTCGCACTTCGCGTCCGGGCGCCAGGCGAAAGAATTTGGGCGGCGGATCTTCGCTGAAATCTTCCTGCTCGATGTACAGCTCGCTCCCAAATTTGATCCGGCGCGCGCCGGCCGCGGGATCCTCCGGGTTGTTGACGGCGTCGAGCTCTTCGATCTGCCCGCTGGGGTAATTCGTAATCGTGAGTTTGAGGGGCCGCAGCACCGCCATGCGCCGCATGGCACTCTTGTTCAAGTGCTCGCGCACGGCATGCTCGAACATCGCGACATCGACGAGACTGTTGGCGCGCGCGGCCCCGACCCGCCGCGCGAAGTCACGGATTGCGGCCGGCGGCACGCCGCGCCGGCGCAGCCCGGCCAGGGTCGGCATGCGCGGATCGTCCCATCCCGAGACATGGTTGCCGCGGACGAGCTCGGTCAGAAACCGCTTCGACAGGACCGTGTAGTTGATGTTGAGCCGGGCGAACTCGTATTGCCGCGGCCGTGACGGCACCGGCAGATTGTCGATCAGCCAATCGTAGAGCGGGCGATGGTCCTCGAATTCGAGGGTGCAGAGCGAATGCGTGACGCCCTCGATCGCGTCCGACTGGCCGTGGGCGAAATCATAGCTCGGATAAATGCACCATTTGTCGCCGGTGCGCGGATGGGCGGTGTGCAGGATACGATACAGCACCGGGTCGCGCAGGTTGAGGTTGCCCGAGGCTATGTCGATCTTGGCGCGCAGGACCCGCGCCCCGTTCGGGAATTCGCCGGCGCGCATGCGCCGGAACAAATCAAGATTTTCCTCGACGCTGCGCTCGCGGTAGGGGCTGTTGCGGCCGGGCTCGGTCAGCGTGCCGCGCATGGCGCGCATTTCCGCCGGCGACAAATCGTCGACATAGGCCTTGCCGGCGCGGATCAGATGCTCGGCCCACTCGTAGAGCTGCTCGAAATAATCGGAGGCGTGGTAGAGGTGGGGTCCCCAATCATAGCCGAGCCAGCGCACATCGCGCTTGATGGCGTCGATATATTCCTGCTCTTCCTTGGCCGGGTTGGTGTCGTCAAAGCGCAGATGGCAGCGCCCGCCATATTCCTGGGCGATCCCGAAATTGAGCGCAATCGCCTTGGCGTGGCCGATATGGAGATACCCGTTCGGCTCCGGTGGAAACCGCGTAACGACTTGCCGCGTGCGTCCGGAGGCGAGATCGGCATCGATGATGTCGCGAATAAAATCGCGGCCCGCTGCTGTCGCTGTTTCGCCCGCCATTACACTCCCCGGTTGCTCAAGCGTTTAATGTGGCCAATTCAGCCGATCTCGCCAACCCCGGGCCGCCGCTTTCCGCCGCGGATCGACAGTCCGTCACCGCGGCCGCGCCGTCCCGCCACGCTGATCCCGGTGAAGACCATCAGGTAAAACAGGGTGGCCAACCGCGGCGAATCCAATAAGCAATTAAAGATCGCGCAAAACAGAAAGCCGACCAGCGAGGCGGCAACGCACGCCGCCATCGTTTCGCCGCGGGCGAGGCTGCGCATTGCCCCCGTCAACCCCGCGCCGGCGAGCGACAGCAGGGCGGCCAGACCGACGACCCCGGTTTCCACCAGGGTCATCACATATTGGTTTTCGATCCGCCACGCCGCGTAATCGTCATCGGTGAAAAACCAGCGCTCGGTCCCGCGTGCGAAATCGCCGTTCGTCAACAAGTTGCGGTCGTCGGCGTCGAGCAATCGGAGACTGCCGACATCGATCGTCGTGCCGGCGACCGGGTTTGTCACGGCAATCTCGACCGGACGCGGCAGCCATCCCAACAGCCGCGGGCGCCCGAGATCAGCGCTTGCGACCCCGATGCCGACATCCTGCCATTGCGCCGCCGGTGACGGGTGGAACGTAAACCCCTGGCAATGATCCGAATAAAGCAGCCACTTTTCGCAAATCAGGACGGCAAGCGCGCCGCGGCCGTCGCGAGAGCGCATATCGAAAAACAGCCGGTAGGTCCGGTCGGGACGGATCGCCACCTTCTGTCCGAAATAGAGTGGCGTGCCGCCCGACAGCGCAATGAAATGATAGGCGCCGTCGCGCTTGCGCACATAGTCGCTCGGCGGCTTGCCTTCGGTTTGGGCGCGGGCGGTGCGCGGGTAGGCGCCCAAACCGAGGCCGAACAGCGCGGCGACCACGCCGCGACCGCGCGCGGCCGCACCGGCCGACCAATCGGCCCGGCGGCCGGCGAAATCCGCGGCGGTCTGGTCGAGCCGACTGGTCATGAACGGCGTCATGACCCCGAGCGCGACCGAGCCGGCGACAAGCACCGCCGGCAGCAGCGCCGCCGCCACGGCGCGGCCCGCCATGGTCGCGCGGCGGGCCGCCCAGATCCAGGCGAGGACCGCCAGCAGCATCGCGATTGCGGCACCGGCATAGGCGGTCCGGGCAAAAGTCGTCACCAGCGCGTAGCCGGCGCCCAGCGTGAGCATCGCACTCGCCAGCAGCGTCGCAATCCGCGGCCGACGCAAAGCGACCAGGACAAACGGCAGCGCCATCGCCAAATAGGCGCCGAGATAGCCGCCGCCGACCTGCATGGCGGAAAAGGTCGCGGCAATCCGGTAATCGGCGGAAAAATCGAGCAATCCGGGAAACAGCGCACGCTCGACAAGCGCCGCGGCGACGACCAGCGCCAGCCCCGCGGTCATGCCGATGCCGAGCCACACCAGCGCATTTTGTGATTGGCGCAGCCTTTCCCGCAGGAACGGCAGCAGCAGCAATGCGGTTGCAAATCCCTTGGCGATGCGCAGCGCGTTAAGCGGATTGAGATAGGGGTTGTCGGTTCCGCCCGCCGCGGCCGGCGCCGTCAGGCCCAATGCGAGGCCGGCGACACAGCTCACCACCGCCATCGCCACCGCCACCGCGGCAAAACCGCGGAGCCGAAAATCCTCGGCTTGCGGCGGCGCGCGCAACGACAGGATCCCGATGGTGACGAGGGCCACGAGGTCTGCCTCGCCGAGATCGGTCCAGCCGGTCCACGGTGCCAGGTCGAGGGCCGGCAGCGCGGCCGGAACCACCGCCAGCCACAATGACGGCCACCGCCACAGCGCTCCGGCGTACAGCGCCAGCGCGGCCGCCAGCGCCCAAGGGGCCAGCGGGTAGGCCGCGGTGGCGACGCCGGCGGCGGTCAAAGCGAGGAGCGCCACGCATAGCCTCGCCAGCCGCGCGGAGCGGCGGGTTCGTCGGACCGGCTCGCGGACCCTTTGCGGCGCCGTCGCCGCCGGCCGGATCGGTGGGACGGAGCGCTCCGGCTCCGCGGTCTTGTGCGACGGTGCGGCCGATTTTGCAGCCCCGGTCGCACGCCAGAAAAACTCGGTCAAGACGACGGCGATGGCGGCGCCGACGCCGGCAATCAGCGGGTTGCTGAAATCCGGCTGCAGCCCGGGCTTCAGCCAGCGGCCCCATTCGACCGCAACCGCGAAGGCGACGGCCAGCCCGCCGGCACCCCACACCGCGCCACGGCCGCCGCCCCGGCGCAGCGCCACCATGACCCCGATCGGGGCAAAGCAGGCAAGCTCAAAGGCGGCGGCCTGCGCGGCATGCGCCTTGGTCACGATATAGTCGTGGTAGAACGGCAGAAGCCCGCGGCGATCGAATGCGGCCAATGCCTGCGGCCAGGTTCGCCACCCGGGCGTCAGCAGACCCTTGACGTATAAGGCGCCAAGCCCGTAAGGCAGAGCCAGCCATGGTACGGCGCGCGCCAACCGCAGGCGCCACCGGGCGGCATCGGCATGCGCCAGATGGCGCGCCAGCACCCCGCCCAGCGCGACGCCGACACTGCGCAAAACCAGGGCCGCGAGGGTCGGGGTCGCATCGAGCAGCATTGTCTGAACCGCAATCTGCCCGGTCATCAGCACGGCGCCGACGCCGGCCACGCGCGGCAGCGACCATGACGGTCGCGCCAGCGCCAGCAACCCGCCGATCGGCAAGGTCTCGGCGACATAGGCGGCCGACAACAGCAGCGGCCACTGGGTCGCGGTTGTCGGCCAGGCCAGCAACAGGCCGGGAAGGACAGCCGCCCGTTCGCGAAGATCGCTCGCGCTCAATACGACGTCGAAAGGAAAAAAACTGAAGAGGAAGTAACCGCCCGTATAGAGCACGCCGAGCCCAATCATGGCGCGCGTGCCGTTGCCCGACAGCGCCCGGCGCAGCCGCGCCAGGCTTGGTCCGCAAAGGATGAAGGCCGCCACGCCGATCACGGCGCCGAGGCTCTGCGCGAGAATGTAATTCAGCGAAACGGTGCGCGGTGGAAAAAACAGCTGGGCATATTTGACCGCAACCACAAACAGCAGGCAGGCCAGAAACGCGACGATTGCCGCCGCGGCGTTGCGACCCCGGCCCCGGCCAGGCCACAACCCGCCGGTGACCAGAAACCCAAGCGGAACCAGCATCGCCAGATTGGCCATCCAGTCGGGACGCTGGTCGGAGCCGGTCGCCAAATAAGGGGTGGCGAGCAATGCCTGCCACGCGGTCAGCGGGTCGCGGGGGACAAAATTGACCCCGTCCGGGCCGAGCATCAGGCTGACATAAATGACGGCGAGCGCGTAAACGCCGGCCCAGCGGGCGCAGCGCGCGCGTCGAAGCGGTGACGGGATTGCGGTCAAACCAAATCCGCGCTGCCCGAAAATCAACAAAAAGTGCCGTTTACGACGGCTGCCGGCGATGCGCAGGAGCCGCGGCTCGCGCGCCCGACTCCAAGCCACAGACCTCCGCGCACTGTCGATAGAGGCTCGATCAGAGGCTCGATCGCCCGTCTATTGCGAGCGCGTTGACAACCGCTTCGCAGGCCGCGGTCACAGCCATGATCTGCGCCGGGGGTATCGGGTAGGGCGCAATGCCGGCGGCCGCATCGGCAAAGGCTTCGAGGTTTGCCCGCACCGTGTCGACCGGCGCAAAGCGCTGGCATTGCGGCTCGGCGCCGCTGCGGCGCATGACCAGTTCGGTCGGGCCCCGCATTTCCGCCGACGCATGACGGGCAAAGGCATGGAGGCGCGCGAACATCGGCGTCGACCGCACCGCCGCCAACAAACCGCTGGCGCCGCTTGCGAATTCGATCAACACCGACAGGCTGTCGAGCGGATCGGGCGGCGGCTTGTGCGCGAGCAGCTGAGCCTGCACGCGCCGCACCGACCCGGCGAGCGCAATCATCGCGTCGAGCATGTGAATGCCGGTGCCGGTCAGACCGCCCGCCGGCGATTCCGCGGGTGCAAACCGCCAGGGCGAAAACGAGCCCGCAACCTCGTTGCTGAAATGCGCCTCGAGATGGATCGGTTGGCCAAGTTCGCCGGTCTTGACCAGGCGGATCAGTTCGCCGACCGCCGGATGGAAGCGCTTGTCGGTGCCGATGCCGAGCACGACCCCGGCCCTCTCGCAAGCGGCGACGGCGCTTGCCGCCTCGGTCGCGGCGAGGCTCAACGGTTTCTCACAAAAGACATGCTTGCCCGCCTGTGCCGCGGCCGTGACTTGGCGGCAATGCAGCGAATGCGGCGTGGCGATCACGATCGCGTCGATGCCGCCGTCGGCCAGCACCGCGTCATAATCGTCACTCAGCCCGAGACCGTGAGCCGCGGCAAATTCGCGGTGCGGCGCCTCGCGGCGCACCACCGCGTGGGTAAAGCGCAGCCGCTCGCTCTTGCCTTGAACCGCGCCAACCAAGGTTCGGCCCCAGCGGCCGAGGCCGACAATCGCCGCCGTGATCATCGGCCTGCCCGGTTGCCGCCGCCGCTAGCTGCGCGGTCCGCCCAAATGACGGTGGAAAAATGCGAACACCTTGTGCCAGCCATCGACCGCCTGTTCCGGGCGGTAGTTTGGCCGGTACCAGGCGAAAAAGGCATGACCGGCGCCGTCATAGCGGTGGAATTCGTAATTCTTGCCATGCTTTTTGAGCTCGGCTTCGGTGCGGTTGACCTGGTCCGCCGACGGGTTTGGGTCCTCGTTGCCAAACAAGCCCAAAAGCGGCACGTTGATCCCTTCGGTGAATTCGATCGGCGCGACCGGCTGCGCTTTGGTCAATCGCGACTTGTCATCGACAATCACATTGCCGCCCCAGCAATCGACCGCCGCCTGGATCAGATGCGACAGCTTGCCGGCGACGAGATAGGCTTGCCGCCCGCCCGAGCAAAAGCCGATCACCCCGACCTTGCCGCTGGCATGCGGCTGCGAGCGCAGAAAATCGATGGCCCCGGTCACGTCGCCGAGCATCTGCTCGTCGGGCACTCCGCCGCTCTCGCGGACCTTGGCGACAACCGCCTCGTCGGCGCCGTCGCCGACCCGGAAATAAAGGCTCGGGGCCAGCGCGGCATAGCCGTGATGCGCGAATTTGCGCGCCACCTCGCAGGTCCACTCGTCCCAGCCCGGCATATGGTGGATGACGACCACACCGGGATGCGGTCCGGCGCCGGTCGGGTGGGCGTAATAGGCGTCGCCGCGCTCGCCGCCGTGACCGCGATAGGTGGTCATTCCCGCCTGGATATTGCGAAACGCCATGGTGACCTCCCTTCTCTTTGTCGGCGCTCTCTTGGCACCGAAGCGCTCTCAGCACAAGGCTGCGATCTCGGTGCGG
>JAJPIH010000460.1 GCA_021324875.1 Alphaproteobacteria bacterium | reverse complement strand
CCACCAAGAAAAACGAATGTAATGCCATGTGATAGACAAAATCGTCATGGCAAGCCAGAAATGTCGTTTCCCGTGTAGCCATCTCCACCGGATAGGATGAGGGGAAAGCTATCCGTTCTGCCGAAAACGGCTCGATTAGGAACAGAATACGGGCCGCAGCGGAAAAGCCACACGCCGCTGCTTCAGCAATGGATGCCGAAATAGCCGGTCAGCCGTGCCAGGAACTCTTCGGCGCGGAGCTCGCGACCGTGAAGCATAGCCGCCAGCACGCCGGCCGCGATCAGCAGCGGCCATACCGGGCGGTGCGAGACGCGACGGTAAACCCGACCGAACAGCGCGACAGAAACGAGGCCGATCACCAATCCGAGCCCGATTTCTGCCAGGCTGTGCACGCCCAGCAAAAGCCGCGAAGCGGCGATTGCCGCTATCAAGCCGCCGCCGGCGATGATGACGAGAACCCACCGCGGCCCGCGCTGCTCCTGCGCCGCCGCCAGCGTAATCGCGCCATAAACCAAGACGCTAAGACCGGTATGGCCGCTCGGGCTGTGCAAATCGGGTGCGGGCGGGCAGCCATGGAAATCGATTTTCAGCGCCGCCGTCAGCCCGACGCAAAACAGGCTCGCACCCGCCCACCATGCGGCGCAGCGGGCATTGTCGAGCAACAACCACACCAGGATTGCCGCCGCCAGTGGGATCAGGATTGCGGCGTCGCCAAGATCGGTCACCGTCCGGAGCCCGAGCTGCCAGTGCCGATCGGACGCCATCAATCTCGCAAACACCCTGTCATGGCCACGTGCCACCCGGTTATCGCCGCGGCGAGCCGGCGATGTCAAACGCGATGCGATCGCGAGCAGCGCGGAGCCGCTGACGCGGAGGCGCTCACGGTCAGAGGCGGCCCGGCACCGCCAACGCGTCGCCGGCGGCGGATGCATAGCCGCGGGCATGGGCGGGGCAGGAGCGGCGAAACGCCCCAATATCGAAGCGCGCCCCTAGTGGCCGCTGTTGACCGAACGGCTGACCACAACGCCGCTGATCACCGGTCCGGTGACCGTATTGATCAAAGTGAAGACCTTTTGCAGTTCGGTCAGCGGCGCGTTGGCGACGTAAATGACGTCTTTGTCTTCGATCGGGAAGCGTTCAGCGTAAAAATAGCTTTTGGCTTCCTTCATATTGAGACGATAGACGACCGGCGAGGTGCCGTTCGGGCCGATCGCCAGAGGCGGCGCTTTGAGCGCGTCGACCACCGCCGGCGGCTCGAAGCGAAACAGAAAGATGCCCTGTGGGTCGGCCCGCAGATCCTGCAGACCGCCGGCCTTGGCGAGCGCCTCGGCCAGGGTGATGTGTTCGGCGCCAAACGGCACCTCGGAATTCTGAGCGGTCGCGCCAAACACCGAAAATGTTTGCGGCTCCTGCACCAGGGTCAGGACGTCCCCCGGCCAAGCATAAATATTCTCGGCCGGATCAGAGACGAGCTTGTCCATCGGGATTGTCGCTGTCACCCCGTGCCGCGACAGTCGGACAAAAGTCATGTAGACCGGCGCCTTGGCGCCGCCGGCCGCGGCGATCACGTCGAGCAGCCGATCGCCGCCGACCGAAAGCGGGACGCGCGCCCCGTTGACAACCTCACCCGACACCGTGACCGCGTTGGTCACACTTTTGGGGACGGTAACGATCGCCTGCGGTTCGATCGCCTTGCCGGCGAGCCGGCGCTCGATTTCCTCTTGGACCTGGAGCGGCGTGCGCCCGGCCACCGGAACACGGCCGGCAAACGGAACGCTGATCGCCCCGTCGGCGCCGACCACCTGCTCGGGAATGGTGGTGCCGGTGGCGCCGGTGGCGATCCCGGTGGTCGCGGCGCCGGTCGAGGGATGTGCGCCAAACAGGCCGCCCGCCGCCGCTTCCCAGATCGTTACCGCGACGCTGTCGCCGATCCCGATTTTGGGCGGCGGAGGCTTGCCATAGGCTTGGAAGCGGGTATGAAAATCCTCGCTCGGTTGCGCCAACAGCGTCGAGACCACCTGGCTGTTGACATCGACCAAGATGAAATGCCGCTGTCCATTGGTGACCGCTTGGTCAAAGACTTGAGCGACGGTCGGCCCCGAAGTGGGAAGCGTGGAGCAACCGGCCAAGGACAAAATCACTACACCGACCGGAACGACCGCAATCTTCATTGAACACGGGCCGATTGATCAACCGAATCCAATATTCAATCGTAAAGCACAAGAAGCAAGCATTTATCGGCGGGACCGGTCGGCTGGCAGCGTGGCGGCCGAATTCCCCAATCCGTCCGGCTTTTCGATGCGGGTGGCGCGATTGACGCGGCCTCCCGCCGGCGGATCACAGGCGCGCCGACCAAAACCGGGCTGGCTGGGGCGGGAGGATTCGAACCTCCGTATGGCGGAATCAAAATCCGCTGCCTTACCACTTGGCTACGCCCCAGTAACCGGCGGCCCGGCACGTTAGCGGGAAACGCCGCCGCCGGCAATCAGGCCGCCCGCAGCGCACCACCAGCGCGGCTCGGCCGCCGCCAGCGCATCGCGCGCCCGCATCGCAGCCGCCCGGTTCTCGAACAACGCAAAGCAGGTGGCGCCGCTGCCGCTCATGCGCACCAACAGCGCGCCGGCAAGATTGCCGAGCGCGGCCAGCACATCGCCGATCTCGGGCGCCAGCCCGATCGCCGCCGCGGTCAAATCATTGCGCAGCGCCGCCAACCATCGCGCAAATGCGACGGCGTCGCGCGGCGGCTCGGCGAGCCGCGGCGCCGGCGCCGCAAACCCGCCCTGACGGGCCGCAAAAACCGTCGCCGTCGGCAGCGGCCGGCGCGGATTGACCAGCACCACCCCGAGCTCAGGCAGCGGCGGGCCGGGCTCGACCCGCTCGCCGATGCCGGATACCCAGGCCGTTTCGCTTCTGACGCACACCGGGATATCGGCCCCGAGCCGGGCGCCGATCGCGGCGAGTTCGGCGTCGTCGATCGCCAGCCGCCACAATTCGCGCAGCGCCCGCAGCGTCGCCGCGGCGTCGGCCGAGCCGCCGCCGATCCCGGCAGCGACCGGAAGGTGCTTTTCGAGATGGAGTTCGGCGGCGGCGACCGATCCCACATGCTGCGCCAGCAACCGTCCGGCGCGCAGCGCCAGATTGTCGTCCACGCCGGCCAGCGCCGCCGCTTCGCGACCGGATAGCGTCAGCGACCAAGAGGGGGCCGGACGTGCGGTGAGCCGGTCGCCGATATCGGCGACCGGCTCACCGCACGTCCGGCCCCCTCTTGGTCGCTGACGCTATCCGGTCGCGAAGCGGCGGCGCTGGCCGGCGTGGACGACAATCTGGCGCTGCGCGCCGGACGGTTGCTGGCGCAGCATGTGGGATCGGTCGCCGCCGCCGAACTCCATCTCGAAAAGCACCTTCCGGTCGCTGCCGGGATCGGCGGCGGCTCGGCCGACGCCGCGGCGACGCTGCGGGCGCTGCGCGAATTGTGGCGGCTGGCGATCGACGACGCCGAACTCGCCGCGATCGGCGCCCGGCTCGGGGCCGATATCCCGGTGTGCGTCAGAAGCGAAACGGCCTGGGTATCCGGCATCGGCGAGCGGGTCGAGCCCGGCCCGCCGCTGCCTGAGCTCGGGGTGGTGCTGGTCAATCCGCGCCGGCCGCTGCCGACGGCGACGGTTTTTGCGGCCCGTCAGGGCGGGTTTGCGGCGCCGGCGCCGCGGCTCGCCGAGCCGCCGCGCGACGCCGTCGCATTTGCGCGATGGTTGGCGGCGCTGCGCAATGATTTGACCGCGGCGGCGATCGGGCTGGCGCCCGAGATCGGCGATGTGCTGGCCGCGCTCGGCAATCTTGCCGGCGCGCTGTTGGTGCGCATGAGCGGCAGCGGCGCCACCTGCTTTGCGTTGTTCGAGAACCGGGCGGCTGCGATGCGGGCGCGCGATGCGCTGGCGGCGGCCGAGCCGCGCTGGTGGTGCGCTGCGGGCGGCCTGATTGCCGGCGGCGGCGTTTCCCGCTAACGTGCCGGGCCGCCGGTTACTGGGGCGTAGCCAAGTGGTAAGGCAGCGGATTTTGATTCCGCCATACGGAGGTTCGAATCCTCCCGCCCCAGCCAGCCCGGTTTTGGTCGGCGCGCCTGTGATCCGCCGGCGGGAGGCCGCGTCAATCGCGCCACCCGCATCGAAAAGCCGGACGGATTGGGGAATTCGGCCGCCACGCTGCCAGCCGACCGGTCCCGCCGATAAATGCTTGCTTCTTGTGCTTTACGATTGAATATTGGATTCGGTTGATCAATCGGCCCGTGTTCAATGAAGATTGCGGTCGTTCCGGTCGGTGTAGTGATTTTGTCCTTGGCCGGTTGCTCCACGCTTCCCACTTCGGGGCCGACCGTCGCTCAAGTCTTTGACCAAGCGGTCACCAATGGACAGCGGCATTTCATCTTGGTCGATGTCAACAGCCAGGTGGTCTCGACGCTGTTGGCGCAACCGAGCGAGGATTTTCATACCCGCTTCCAAGCCTATGGCAAGCCTCCGCCGCCCAAAATCGGGATCGGCGACAGCGTCGCGGTAACGATCTGGGAAGCGGCGGCGGGCGGCCTGTTTGGCGCACATCCCTCGACCGGCGCCGCGACCACCGGGATCGCCACCGGCGCCACCGGCACCACCATTCCCGAGCAGGTGGTCGGCGCCGACGGGGCGATCAGCGTTCCGTTTGCCGGCCGTGTTCCGGTGGCCGGGCGCACGCCGCTCCAGGTCCAAGAGGAAATCGAGCGCCGGCTCGCCGGCAAGGCGATCGAACCGCAGGCGATCGTTACCGTCCCCAAAAGTGTGACCAACGCGGTCACGGTGTCGGGTGAGGTTGTCAACGGGGCGCGCGTCCCGCTTTCGGTCGGCGGCGATCGGCTGCTCGACGTGATCGCCGCGGCCGGCGGCGCCAAGGCGCCGGTCTACATGACTTTTGTCCGACTGTCGCGGCACGGGGTGACAGCGACAATCCCGATGGACAAGCTCGTCTCTGATCCGGCCGAGAATATTTATGCTTGGCCGGGGGACGTCCTGACCCTGGTGCAGGAGCCGCAAACATTTTCGGTGTTTGGCGCGACCGCTCAGAATTCCGAGGTGCCGTTTGGCGCCGAACACATCACCCTGGCCGAGGCGCTCGCCAAGGCCGGCGGTCTGCAGGATCTGCGGGCCGACCCACAGGGCATCTTTCTGTTTCGCTTCGAGCCGCCGGCGGTGGTCGACGCGCTCAAAGCGCCGCCTCTGGCGATCGGCCCGAACGGCACCTCGCCGGTCGTCTATCGTCTCAATATGAAGGAAGCCAAAAGCTATTTTTACGCTGAACGCTTCCCGATCGAAGACAAAGACGTCATTTACGTCGCCAACGCGCCGCTGACCGAACTGCAAAAGGTCTTCACTTTGATCAATACGGTCACCGGACCGGTGATCAGCGGCGTTGTGGTCAGCCGTTCGGTCAACAGCGGCCACTAGGGGCGCGCTTCGATATTGGGGCGTTTCGCCGCTCCTGCCCCGCCCATGCCCGCGGCTATGCATCCGCCGCCGGCGACGCGTTGGCGGTGCCGGGCCGCCTCTGACCGTGAGCGCCTCCGCGTCAGCGGCTCCGCGCTGCTCGCGATCGCATCGCGTTTGACATCGCCGGCTCGCCGCGGCGATAACCGGGTGGCACGTGGCCATGACAGGGTGTTTGCGAGATTGATGGCGTCCGATCGGCACTGGCAGCTCGGGCTCCGGACGGTGACCGATCTTGGCGACGCCGCAATCCTGATCCCACTGGCGGCGGCAATCCTGGTGTGGTTGTTGCTCGACAATGCCCGCTGCGCCGCATGGTGGGCGGGTGCGAGCCTGTTTTGCGTCGGGCTGACGGCGGCGCTGAAAATCGATTTCCATGGCTGCCCGCCCGCACCCGATTTGCACAGCCCGAGCGGCCATACCGGTCTTAGCGTCTTGGTTTATGGCGCGATTACGCTGGCGGCGGCGCAGGAGCAGCGCGGGCCGCGGTGGGTTCTCGTCATCATCGCCGGCGGCGGCTTGATAGCGGCAATCGCCGCTTCGCGGCTTTTGCTGGGCGTGCACAGCCTGGCAGAAATCGGGCTCGGATTGGTGATCGGCCTCGTTTCTGTCGCGCTGTTCGGTCGGGTTTACCGTCGCGTCTCGCACCGCCCGGTATGGCCGCTGCTGATCGCGGCCGGCGTGCTGGCGGCTATGCTTCACGGTCGCGAGCTCCGCGCCGAAGAGTTCCTGGCACGGCTGACCGGCTATTTCGGCATCCATTGCTGAAGCAGCGGCGTGTGGCTTTTCCGCTGCGGCCCGTATTCTGTTCCTAATCGAGCCGTTTTCGGCAGAACGGATAGCTTTCCCCTCATCCTATCCGGTGGAGATGGCTACACGGGAAACGACATTTCTGGCTTGCCATGACGATTTTGTCTATCACATGGCATTACATTCGTTTTTCTTGGTGG
>JAJPIH010000152.1 GCA_021324875.1 Alphaproteobacteria bacterium | reverse complement strand
TGGGCGAAACTCGCCGCCCTCGGCGAAGGCGCGCGGCTTGCGAGCCGGGAATTGTGGGGGCGCGGCTGAGCCGTTTTACGAGCCCGCCCGTCTTCCGGGTCCGTCCTGGCAGCGCCGGGTTTTGCCGCGGTTCAGGAGAGGGCGCGAAACACCGCCAGCTGATCGGGGCCGGCCATATCGCTCGCCACCGGTTCGAACCGCGGAGCCTCGGCCAAGGCCGCAAGACCAAGCTCGGCGACGGCCGGGACGCCCTCGGCGCCGAGCAGCAGCGGCGCCCCCATCCAGACCAGGCGATCGACGAGCCGGGCGCGCAGCAGCGAAGCGGCGAGCCGCGCCCCGCCCTCGACCAGGAGCCGGGTCAGGCCGCGGCCGCCGAGCGTCTGCAGCGCCGCGCCGAGATCGATGCGCCCCAGCGCGTCGGGTTCGACCTCGATCACCACCGCGCCGCATCTCTCGAAGACGGCGCGCCGCTCGCGGTCGGCGCCGGCCAGGGTCAGCACCCAGGTCGGGGTCGCGCGCGCCGTGGCGATCAGTTGCGCCGTGGGCGGAATGCGCAGCCGCCGGTCAAGCACGATCCGCAACGGCGACCGCTCGGCGAGCCCCGGCAAGCGGCAGGTCAGTTGCGGATCGTCGGCGAGCACGGTGCCGGAGCCGACCATGACCGCGTCGTGCTCGGCGCGCAGCAGGTGCGCTTTGCCCCGGGCCGCGGCGGCGGTGATCCAGCGGCTCTCGCCGCTGGCGGTGGCGATGCGGCCATCGAGCGAGGCGGCGAGCTTGAGCGTGACCAGCGGCCGACCCGAGCGCTGGCGCTGCAAGAACCCGGCGTTGATTTCGGCGGCTTCGGCGGCGCCGGCCCCGACCGCCACGGCGAGGCCGGCGGCGCGCAGGCGGGCAAAACCGGCGCCGGCGGTGCGCGGGTCGGGATCCTCGAGGGCGGCGACGACGCGGGCGAGCCCGGCGGCGATCAGGGCGTCGGCGCAGGGCGGGGTGCGGCCCCAATGCGCGCAGGGTTCGAGGCTGACATAGGCGGTGGCCCCGCGGGCCGCGGCGCCGGCGCGGCGCAGGGCTTCGCTTTCGGCGTGCGGGCGGCCGCCGGGCTGGGTCCAGCCGCGGCCGACGACCCGGCCGTCGCGGACGATGACGCAGCCGACCGCCGGGTTCGGCCACACCCGGCCAAGGCCGCGGCGGGCCAGCGCCAGCGCCGCGCCCATCCAGCGCCGGTCGGCGGCCGCGCCGTTGCCGTCGCGGGCTCGCCCGCGGGCGTCACTCGCCATCGGCGGCGATGCGCCCGACAAATTCGCCGAAATCCTTGGCCTCGCGGAAATTGCGATAGACCGAGGCAAAGCGGATATAGGCCACCTGGTCGAGGTTCGAGAGCGCCTCCATGACCAGGCTGCCGATCATCTCGCTGGGGATTTCGGTCTCGCCCGAGCTTTCCAGCTGGCGCACCAGCGAATTGATGATCCGTTCGACGCGGTCGGGTTCGACCGGGCGCTTGCGCAGCGCCACATAGATCGACCGCGCGAGCTTGTCACGATCAAAGGCTTGGCGCCGCCCGTCTTTCTTGATCACGGTCAGTTCACGCAATTGAACCCGTTCAAAAGTCGTAAAGCGTGCCGTGCAATTCGGGCAGAACCGGCGCCGGCGAATGGCGCCGCGATCGTCGGTTGGGCGCGAATCCTTGACCTGGGTGTCGTCGGCGCCGCAGAACGGACAGCGCATCTCTCCCTCCCGTGTTCGCTCGGCTCAGCCATCCAAACCCCGATAGATCGGAAAGCGGGCGCAGAGCGCCCGGACCCGCTCGCGCACCTGCGCCTCGGCGGCCCGGTTGTCGTCGCGGCGCCGCGCCAGCGCTTGCAACACCTCGACAATCATCTCGCCGACCGCGCGGAATTCCGCGACGCCAAACCCGCGCGTCGTCGCGGCCGGCGATCCCAGCCGGATGCCCGAGGTGACGGTCGGCTTTTCCGGGTCGAAGGGGCTGCCGTTTTTGTTGCAGGTGATGCCGGCGCGTTCGAGCGCCGCCTCGGCCTCGCGACCGGTCAGCCCCAGCGGCCGCAGATCGACGAGCAGCAGATGGGTGTCGGTGCCGCCCGAAACGATCGCCATGCCGCCCTGGGAGAGCGTCTCGGCCAGCACCCGCGCATTGTCGACGACCGCGGCGGCGTAGCGGGCAAAGCCCGGCCGCAAGGCTTCGCCGAAAGCCACCGCCTTGGCGGCGATCACATGCATCAGCGGCCCGCCCTGCAGCCCCGGAAACACCGCGGCGTTGATGCGCCGGCCGATTTCTTCATCCATGCACAGGATCAGCCCGCCGCGCGGGCCGCGCAGCGTTTTGTGGGTGGTGGTGGTCACGACATCGGCATAGGGCAGCGGGCTCGGATGCACGCCGCCGGCGACAAGCCCGGCAAAATGCGCCATGTCGACCATCAGATACGCCCCGACCGCGTCGGCAATCGCGCGAAAGCGGGCAAAGTCGATGACCCGCGGATAGGCGCTGCCGCCGGCGATGATCAGCTTTGGCCGATGCTGGCGGGCCAGACGTTCGACCTCGTCAAAATCGATCCGGGCATCGTCGCGGCGCACCCCATAGGCCACGGCATTGAAACACTTGCCCGACAGATTGGGCCGCGCGCCGTGGGTCAGATGACCGCCCGCCGCCAAGGACAGGCCGAGGATCGTGTCGCCGGGTTGCAGCAAAGCCAGCAACACCGCCTGATTGGCCTGCGCGCCCGAATGCGGCTGAACATTGGCAAATGCACAGCCGAACAGCCGCTTGGCCCGATCGATCGCGAGTTGCTCGGCCACATCGACAAATTCACACCCGCCGTAATAGCGACGCCCGGGATAGCCCTCGGCGTATTTGTTGGTCAGCACCGAACCTTGGGCTTCGAGAACCGCGCGCGAGACGATGTTTTCGCTGGCGATCAGTTCGATCTGCGATTGCTGGCGCCGCAATTCGGCGGCAATGGCGGCGGCGATTTCCGGATCGCTTGCCGCCAGGCTATCGGCGGCATCGGCTTCGACGATTTTGGCAAGACTGGCGCGCGTGGCTGAGGCCATCTTCACATCCACTGAGAAAGTTCAGAACCGGGTGGCCGCGTCGCGCCGCCTCCGGCTTGGCCCCATGGCCGATTGTCGATCGGGCATCATACCATATGTCGCGAGAATCGGCCAAATCGACCACCAGCGATCGGTGCGGTGCGTGACCGCAAGCCATGCGCCGGGCGGGCTGGCGACGCCGGGATCCGGCAAAACGGACCGTTTTCGACTCGCGATGCGAGGGTTCATATGCGCGCGTTGATTGCTGTTCTGCCGCCGCGATCGGCTCCGCTTGGGGATGGTCAAGTGCTTGGCGGCAGACGTAAATCAGAAGTACTGTGCTCCCTCTTAGGTTTACATTGACACAAGATATTCGTCCGGCAATTATCGGCACTCGCGTGCACATTAGGGCTTCTTTGAGGCGAAAGATGGCAGAAACAGCAACGCCAAAAATGGCGGAGGAAGAGTTGCTGCGGATGACCGCGGACGTGGTGGCGGCCTATGTCAGCAACAATACACTGCCGACAGCGCAACTGGCCGAGGTCATCAACGCCGTCTACCATTCCTTAAAAGGATTGGAAGGGCCGGTGGCCGAGCCGGCGCCGGAACCGGCAAAACCGGCCGTGCCGATTCGCAAATCCATCACTCCAGATTACTTGATTTGTCTGGAAGATGGTAAAAAATTGAAGATGTTGAAGCGACATTTGCGGTCGACTTACAACATGACGCCGGATGAATACCGGGCGCGGTGGGGGTTGCCGCCCGATTACCCGATGGTCGCGCCCAATTACGCCGAGCAGCGTTCCGCCTTTGCCAAAAAGATCGGCCTCGGCCGTGGCACCGGCCGCCAAGCCGCCGCCAAAAAATAACCCGACGCCGCCGGCAGCGCCGTCGCCGCAGCGCTGTGGTTGACGCTCACGCCACCGGCGCCGCCGGTGGGCGCTTCGCCGGCACCGGGTGACGGGTTATAACCGGGCAGCGCCACTCCCCCTGCCGAGGTGACCGATGCCCGCCGACGCTGCTCCCCTCGACCGACCGGCTGCGGCCGCGCCGGCTGCCGTCTTTGACTGGGCCGACCCGCTGCTGCTCGAAGAACAGCTCAGCGAAGAAGAACGAATGGTGCGCGACAGCGCCCGCGCCTATGCCCAGCAAAAACTGATGCCGCGCATCCGCGACGCCCACCGCCGCGAATATTTCGATCGCGACATCATCAGCGAAATGGGCGCGCTCGGTTTTCTCGGCTCGCCGATCGAGGGCTATGGTTGCGCCGGGGTCAATTATGTCTGTTACGGGCTGATTGCGCGCGAGGTCGAGCGCGTCGACAGCGCCTATCGTTCGGCGATGAGCGTGCAGTCGAGCCTCGTGATGCACCCGATCCATGAATTTGGAAGCGAGGCGCAGCGCCAGAAATATCTGCCGAAACTGGCCACGGGCGAGTGGGTTGGCTGCTTCGGCTTGACCGAGCCCGATCACGGCTCGGATCCGGGCGGCATGGCCACGCGCGCCGTCAAGGTCGCGGGCGGCTATCGCCTCAACGGCGCCAAGATGTGGATCACCAATGCGCCGATCGCCGATGTGCTCGTCGTCTGGGCCAAGACCGAGGACGGCGTGATCCGCGGCTTTATCCTCGAACGCGCGATGCCGGGGCTCAGTACGCCCAAGATCGAGGGGAAATTCAGCCTGCGCGCCTCGGTGACCGGCGAAATCGTCATGGACGATGTCTTTGTGCCGGACGAGAACCTGCTGCCGGGGGTGCGGGGGCTGCGCGGACCGTTCTCGTGCCTGACCAATGCCCGCTACGGGGTGGCGTGGGGCGCGTTGGGCTCGGCCGAATTCTGCTGGCACCAGGCGCGCAGCTATACCCTCGAACGCCGCCAGTTCGGCCGGCCGCTCGCCGCCAACCAGTTGATCCAGAAAAAGCTCGTCGACATGCAGACCGAGATCACGCTGGGGTTGAACGCCTGTCTGCGGCTGGGGCGGCTCAAGGACGCCGGCCGGGCGACCCCGGAAATGGCCTCGCTGTTGAAACGCAACAATGCCGGCAAGGCGCTGGAGATCGCGCGCCTGGCCCGCGACATGCACGGCGGCAACGGTGTTTCCGACGAATATCACGTGATCCGGCACGTCATGAACCTTGAAGCCGTCAATACCTATGAGGGCACCCACGACATCCACGCGCTTATTCTTGGGCGCGCGCTGACCGGGATCGCCGCGTTTGCCGGTTAGCCGGGTCCGTGGCGCGCCGGCACCCTCGGGCGACAAGGTCTCGCATTCGCCGCGGCCCCGGATAAGGACGGCGCTCGCCCGATTAGGTTCGGCGGCAGCGCTGCCGCGCGGCCCGGTTTTGCGCCAGAAACGCTCCGATCCGTCGCCAATCTTCGAGCTGCTGCGGCCAGCGGCGATTGATCACGCCGAGCGGGCTGCAATGGCCGACCGCGAAGACCCGGGTGCCGTCGGCCGCCGCCCAGGACGAGCCTGCGGCGTCGGAGACGCGCCGCGGCGCGGCGTCGAGGGCAAAGACCTGCCGCACCGCCTGCCAGCCGGCATTGCCCATGCCGACGACGACCGGCGGCTGCAGATAGAGGAGCAACGGCCGCAGATGCCGATCGCTACAGCTCTTGACCCAGCGCGCTCGGATCGGCGCATTCATCGCCCCCTCCTTGACGCACAGAATGGCGTTGGTCAGGAATATCGGCGCTTCACAATCGCGCTCGGCCGGGGGCGACACCGCCAGGCCGGCCGCCTGCAGCAGACGGTAGAGGTTCGCGTTGGTCGGGTTGTGCGGCGCGTCGCGGCCGCGGTTGCGGGTGAAGTAATCGACATTACCGAAATCCTGTCCGACCACGACCAGCGCCGGACGGCGGTGGCCAAGCCATTGTTCCCAATGGCTGACGACATCGGGATCGAACGCGAATTCGGCGCAGCTGCGCAGCCGGCCGGGGCTCTCTTCGACGCAGATGTGGCACGCCTTGCGGGCGGCGATCAGAGCCTCGAAATCAATCACCACGCCCTCGCGCCAGCCTCCGCCAACGACCATTTGACGCTTTTCGGGCGTAACCTCCATTAATTATGTGCCATCGTATCGTGCTGCGCCTGCGGGGCGCAGCCGCGCTGGTCATCGGCATCGGCTGCAACTGAGCTTGGAAAAGGGGACGCCATCAACGCGTGGCATTGCAAGCCGGCACGTGGTCTGCGTCGGGGGCGGGCTTGGCGCTGGGCGGCGAGCGCCGGCGCCATCGCCCTGACTTCATGCAGCCAGGGGGTGCTGAACCCGCAAGGTCCGATCGCCACGGCCGAACGCTTGCTGCTGTTCAACGCCACCGCGATCATGCTGGTGGTCGTGGTGCCGGTGATTCTCGCCACACTGGGATTTGCCTGGTGGTATCGCGCGTCCAACCCGCGCGCCGGCCGCGTTGCCGACGAAGGCTATGAAGGGCGCATCGAGTTTGTCGTCTGGTCGATCCCGGCGCTGATCGTGATTTTGCTGGGTGGCGTGATCTGGATCGGTTCACATCAGCTCGATCCGCGCGCGCCCATTGCGGCCAAGCCCAAGCCGCTCCCGGTCGAGGTCGTGGCGCTCGATTGGAAATGGCTGTTCATCTGTCCCGAGCAGGGAATTGCCGCCGTCAACCAGCTCGTGATCCCGGTTGCCACGCCGATCGAGTTCCGGCTGACCTCGGCGACGGTCATGAATTCGTTCTTTGTCCCGCAGCTCGGCAGCCAGATCTACACGATGGGCGGAATGACCACCCATCTCAATCTGCTCGCCGACCAGCCAGGCGAATACCCCGGCTTTTCAGCCAATTTCAGCGGTGACGGGTTTGCCCGGATGCGCTTTGTCGCCAAGGCCGTGGCGGCCGGCGAATTCGACGCCTGGGTCAAGGCCGCCAGCCAAACGGGGCCGGTGCTCGATGCCGCCGCTTATGCGCAATTGGCACAGCCGAGCGAGGCGGTGCCGCCGATGACCTACCGGTCGGTGGCCCCCAACCTGTTCGAGCGGATCATCGAGCAAACCACCTCGGGGGCGGCCGCCATCCCCCGCACATCTCCGCATGCCGCGGCGGGAAACGCCGATCCGGGCGCCGGCGCGGCCTGGTGTCCGCCGGTTAAGACGGGAGGTTGACGTGCTTGGCAGGCTCACCTGGGCGGCAATCCCGTTCGACCAGCCTCTCCCGCTTTATGCGATGGGCGTGGTTTTGCTCGTGATCCTCGCCGTGCTTGCGATCGTCACGGTGCGCGGGTGGTGGCCTTATTTGTGGCGCGAATGGCTGACCAGCGTCGACCACAAGCGCATCGGGGTCATGTATGTGGCGCTCGGCCTCGTGATGCTGCTGCGCGGCTATTCCGACGCGATCATGATGCGCTCGCAGCAGGCGATCGCGGTCGGCAGTGCGCAAGGCTATCTGCCCCCCGACCATTACGACCAGATCTTCTCGGCCCACGGCACGATCATGATTTTCTTAGTGGCCATGCCGTTGGTGATCGGTCTGATGAATTTCGCCGTGCCGCTGCAATTGGGGGTGCGCGACGTCGCCTTCCCGGTCATGAATTCGATCAGCTTTTGGCTGACCGCCGCCGGCGCGCTGTTGATCAATGTCTCGCTGGTGATCGGCAATTTCGCGCGCACCGGGTGGATGGCTTACCCGCCATTGTCCGAACTGGCGTTCTCGCCTGATGTAGGCGTCGATTACTACTTGTGGTCATTGCAGATCTCGGGCGTCGGCACGTTGATGACCGGCATCAATTTCGTCACCACGATCCTCAAACTGCGCTGCCCGGGCATGACCTATATGCGCATGCCGGTGTTCTGCTGGACGGCGCTTGCCGCCAGCATGCTGATTGTCGCCGCCTTTCCGGTTCTGACCGCGACCTTCGCGATGCTGCTGTTGGACCGCTATCTGGGCATGCATTTCTTTACGAACGACGCCGGCGGCAACCAGATGATGTATGTCAATCTGTTCTGGGCATGGGGTCATCCCGAAGTCTACATCCTGATCCTGCCCTGTTTCGGCGTCTTTTCCGAGGTTGCCGCGACCTTTTCCGGTAAAGGACTGTTCAGCTACCGGTCGATGGTGTGGGCGACATTGGGAATTTGCGTACTGTCCTTTATGGTCTGGCTGCATCATTTCTTCACGATGGGGGCGGGGGCGAATGTCAACGCCTTTTTCGGGATTATGTCGGCGATCATCGCGGTGCCGACCGGCGCCAAGGTTTTCAACTGGCTGTTCACGCTGTTTCGCGGGCGGATTGTGTTTCGCACCCCGGTGCTGTTCTTGATCGGCTTTATGGTCACCTTTGTGATCGGCGGGTTGACCGGGGTTTTGTTGGCGGTGCCGCCGGTCGATTTTGTGCTGCACAACAGCACCTTTCTGGTCGCCCATTTCCACAACGTCATCATCGGCGGCGTCGTGTTCGGGGCGCTCGCCGGCTACAATTACTGGTTTCCGAAGGCCTTCGGGTTCACGCTGCACGACGGCTGGGGCAAGGCCAGCTTCTGGTGTTGGCTGATCGGCTTTTATCTCGCCTTTATGCCGCTTTACGTATTGGGGCTGATGGGCATGACGCGGCGCCTGGAGCACATCCCCGATGCCAGCTGGCAACCCTTGCTGCTGGTTGCGGAGGTCGGTGCCCTCGTCATTTTTCTCGGCATCCTCTGCCAGATCATTCAGCTCTATGCCAGCATTCGCACCCGGGCGGCGCGGCGCGATTTAACCGGCGATCCGTGGAACGGTCGCACCCTCGAATGGTCGACCCCCTCGCCGCCGCCGGCCTACAATTTCGCGGTATTGCCGCGGGTCGAGACGATCGACGCGTTTGCTGAGATAAAGCGCCGGGGCGTGGCGGCGGCGCCCGAGCCCGCCTATGAACCGATCGAAATGCCGCGCAACAGCCCGACCGGTTTTATCCTGTCGTTCTTCGCCGTCGTTTTGGGATTTGCGGCGATCTGGCATATCTGGTGGATCGTGATCCTTTGCGCGCTGGCCATGGCCGTAACGGTGATGGCATTTGGCTGGAGCGACTTTCGTCACCACGAAATTTCGCCCGGCGAAATCGCGCGGCTCGAGCGGGCGCGGCTGGCGGGATTGCCGTCGTGACGCTCACCGCCGCCACCGATTTTGTTGCCGCCGAGAGCGCGCGCGGGCGCGGCGGCGGCGGCCCGGCCCCGACGCGCATCGTCGTCGCCTATGGCTTCTGGATCTTTCTGCTCAGCGACTTTGTGCTGTTTTCGGGCCTCTTTGCCGCCTATGCGGTGCTCCGCCACGAAACCGCCGGCGGCCCGACCGGCGCCGAATTGTTCAATCTGCGCAACGTCTTTATCGAGACGATGTGCCTGTTGTTATCGAGCTACACATGCGGGCTCGGGGCGTTGTCGGCCGAGCGACGGCGGCCCGAGCGGTTCTTCGTGTTCGCCGCCTTGACCTTTGTTTTGGGCGCGGCGTTTCTGGCGATCGAGGCGCGGGAATTCGCCGGCATGGTCGGCAAGGGGGCGGGACCCGGGCGCAGCGCCTTTCTGTCGAGCTTTTTTACACTGGTCGGTACGCACGGCGTCCACGTTACCGGCGGCCTGGTGTTCCTCGCCTATATGGTCGCGCAAGTTCTCGTCAAGGGGTTACGCCCGCCGGTGCTGCGCCGCCTCCTCTGTTTCAGCCTGTTCTGGCACGCGCTCGACATTATCTGGGTCGGGGTGTTCACGCTGGTTTATCTGATCGGAGACTTTCATTGATGGACGGCGACAACCGGGTCGTCGACGACCGCACGCCCGGCGTCGAAGAATATGAACCAACCGCCAGCTATCTGTCGTACACGGCGGGGCTCGGGCTGGCCATCCTGACCACGATTGTCTCTTTTGTCGTCTCGCAAACCAATCTCTTATGGCCGCCCGGGATCCCGGTCGGTCTCGTCGTGCTCGCCTTTGCCAAGATCGGCGTCCATCTGGTTTTCTTTCTGCATCTGGGCAGCGGGCCCGATCACACCAACAACATCGTGGCTCTCGCCTTTGGTGTGCTGATCGTCTTTCTGGTCATTGCCGGATCGATCTGGATTATCGCCAACCTCAACGCCAACATGATCGACATGATCCATTGAGATGTGCTGCGGGATTTGCACCGTCTTTACGCGGCTGAAAGGCTGATCCGGCAGAATTAAGAACGATGTGTGACCCGGCGACAGGCGGATTTGGACCGCGGCACGATCGATGGCGCGCGCTCCGGTGCGCCTCGCCCCCGGGGCGAGTGGCGGGCTCAGCAGGTCGTCCGCGATCGCCGTCAATGCCGAGCCTCCCGAAAGCGACGGCGACGCCGTTGGGCGATCCGTGCGGGCCCCGGGATCGCACGCGGCGCCTGGCGCTCCCGCCTCTCGATGATTTCTGCGAGCCTCTGACCAGCGATGGAGGATTGAGGAGCATGCCTTCACGAATTGATTTGCGCCGGCTTTACGACACCGGGGCGCAATTGGCGCCGGCTGTTCATCAGCCGCAAAATTGGCCCTATGAGGTGCCGCATGACCGGTTCGAGGCTTATATGTGGCCGCCGCACGACGTCGCCGGCCAGGCCGATATCCCGGTCCGCTACGAAGAAAAAGAAGAAGAGGAGTGGGAGCTTAAGACGTATGTGACCTGCGAGGTGCTGGGCTGGAAAGGGATTTGGAACGCCGAAGAACGACGCCGCCGCGGCAATAACGATCTCGGCCTCTCGCTCTATTATGGCTTCCCTTATTACGGACGGTGGATCTGGGCGGCGGCGCGGATGCTGGTCGACAAGAACCACGTCTCACTGACCGAACTGCTCGAGAAGATCGCAGAGGTGAGGGCCCGCTATGGCAAATCGTGAGACCGGCAATGTCTTGGCTCGCTTCAATGTCGGCGACCGGGTGCGCGTAAAGGATTTGCCCAATTTATTCTACAGCCGCACCCAGATGTATGTCCGCGGGGTCAGCGGGGTGATTGCCTCGCGCACCTATCAAAGCCTTGTCCCGGAAGACGAGGCCTGGAACCGCGATGAGGCGCAGCCGCAACAATTTTACATCGTCCGGTTCCGGCAAAAGGACCTCTGGGAAGAATACCCGTTCGACAACGACACGCTGCAAACCGAGCTGCCCGAGGGGTGGCTCGAACCGGCAACGGATTGACCGGCAGTGTGACCAGGGAGCGCGACATGCAGAGCCAACACGATCACGACCACGCCCATGACGCGAACGCGGCGCACAGGGCGGCGCCAATGGTCGATGAAATCAGCGATTTCGAGGTGCTGGAAATCGCGGTTCGCGAGCTCGCCATCGAAAAGGGGCTGTTTACCGCCGACGAACACCGCCGGTTTACCGAATGGGCCGAATCGATCGGGCCGGCCGCCGGTTCGCGGCTGGTGGCGAAGGCCTGGACCGATCCCGCCTTTAAGGCCCGCCTCCTCGCCGATGCCGTCGCCGCCTGCCGCGAGATCGGCCTCGACTGGGCCGAACCGACCGGCACCGGCACGCCCAGCGATTACATGGAGTTTCGCGTTCTCGAAGATACGCCGAATTTGCATCATGTCATTGTCTGCACCCTGTGCTCGTGTTATCCGCGGCCGGTTCTCGGCCATTCGCCTTATTGGTACCGGTCGCCCAATTATCGTCGCCGCCTGGTCCGCTGGCCGCGCCAGGTTCTGGCCGAATTCGGGTTGCAGCTGCCGCCGGAGGTCGAGATCCGAGTCGAAGATTCGAACCAGAAGCATCGCTTTATGGTTCTGCCGATGCGGCCGCCGGGCACCGAGGGCTGGACCGAAGAGCAGCTGGCCGAGATTGTGACGCGGGATTGCATGATCGGCGTCGCATTGCCGCGCCCGGACCGCAAGGCCGACGATCCGCGCCCGGTGCAGCCGGCCCGCCGACCGGTTGAAAGCACCAGCGCCAACCGGGCAGCCGGCTGATGAGCGCCCAGCACCGACCTTCCTCGGCCGCCCCGACCGCGTCCCAAGGCCCGAAGGCGCCGATCCGCTTGCTCGAGGACATCCGCAGGGCGGGCAAGACCTGGGCCGAACTTGCGCCGCGCTGGGGGGTGAGTGAACCCGACCCGCCATGGAAAACCAGTCTCCATGCGACCTGCGAGTGCCTCTCCGCCGCCGCGGTGCTGCCGGTGCTGGAACGGCGGCGGGCTGAGGACGAGCTGGGCGAGACCCTGTATTGCGGTACCCCCGCACCCGAGCAACAGCTGCTCGCCCTCGCGCATACGATGCTGACCCGCGGTCTCTTGAGCGAGGAGGAGTTGGCGCGGCGGATCAAGGAGGTCCGCACGCGGCTTGTAGCGAGCTGATCTCGCCCCGGCGCGGTCGAGCCAGGCGCGCCGGGCCAGGCCCGAGCGCCGAGACGACCGGGTTTGGCGAGGCCCCAGTGAGCGGCGCACCAGCGCCGGCAGTGTTGCTCAAACGCCAGGCTGGTCAGGCGCTAAGTGGCGGCCAGTGCCGCGGCGACGGCGACCAGCGTAGCGTCGCAACCGGGCCCGCCGACAACCGACAGACCGACCGGCAAACCGTCGACCGCGGCGCCGGGGATGCTGACCTGCGGCACGCCGGTCAGACCGCCATGCGCGCACAGGCACAGGATGCGGTCGCGCTCGGCGCTTGCGATGCTCAGCGGCGCGCCGCGTTTGGGCGCGGAAACGGTGTCGTCGGCAGGCACAGGATCGTGCCCGGCGGCAGCAGATAACGCATGCGTCCGCGCGCTTCGCGCCGCACCAGCTCGGCCCAATGGCGTTCGGTTTCGGAGATCAAGGAGCCGGTATAGAGGTTGCGCGCGACGTTGTAGGCGAGCCGCGGGTTGCAGCGCTCGATCCAATCCTTGAAGGTGAGCCAGGCTTCGGCCGGCTGGATCGTGCGCTGGGCGCGCGCCCATTGCACAATCCCGGCCGGCGCCATGATCTGTTCGCGGACCTCGCCGCAGAGCGATTTGAGTTTCTCAACCAGCGGTTCGAGGGCGGCGCCGACCGCGTCATCGCAATATGCAAAGGCGTCGACGGCAATGATCAGCCGCCGCGGCAGATCGCTGGGGATCGGCTCGCCGAGCATCACACGCGACACCCGGGCAAAAATCGACGGGTCGCGCGCCAACCAGCCGGTCGTGTCCGAGCTCGGCGCCTGCGGCAGCATGCCGGTGACCGGCAGGCGGCCGTGGGTCGGGCGGATGCCGTAGAGCCCGCAAAAGCTCGCCGGCACCCGCACCGAGCCGCCGGTGTTGGTGCCGAGGGCGGTGTCGCAGAGCCCGGCCGCAACCGCCGCCGCCGAGCCCGACGACGAACCGCCGGGCACGCGGCCCGGAGCGCGAACATTGATCGGGGTGCCGTAAAAGGCGTTTTCACCGACGATGCCCAGCGAGACCTCGTCGGTGATCGTCTTGCCGACCAATGTGGCGCCGGCGTCGAGCAGCCGCTCGACCGCCCAGGCATGGCGGGTCGGCACCGGGTAATATTTCGCCCAGTCGGGGTTGCCGCCGCCGGTCGGATGGCCGGCGACATCGAACAGATCCTTGGCGGCAAAGGTCAGGCCGGAAAGCGGCCCGCCCGGCCGCCCGTCGATATGGATGCGGGGGCCCGGAACAAAGGCGTTGATCTCGGCGGGCGGCGCTGGGTCGGGCATGGCAATCTCGCGTCTCAGGGCGGGGCGGCGAGGTTACCCCAACCGGCAACGCGCATCATTCGCGATCGGCGGCACTGCGCACGGCGAGGGGAGAGCGTCGCTGCCGCCCCTCCTCCGGCACAGAACCGTGCGCGCCCGCTCAGAAAAATTGCCAGGTGCCGTCGGTCGGCTGTTGGCCCATCCCCGGAACCGAATAGTCACAGACGCCGTCGGGAAAGATCGCCCTGAGCTCGTTCGCCTCGCTGCGCGTGAACACGGCTTTATAGTCGCGCAGATCGATCGGCTTTAGCCGGCATTTCATGACATTGTTCGCCAGTGGCTCGCCGGCGACCATACGCGGCGACGAAAACGCCGGGTAAAGCTGATTGCAGGTTGTGTTGCCCTGATAGACCTGCAATTGCGCGATCTCAAACTCGCCGCCGCCCGAGCTATAGCCAAAGCAAGCATCGACGATGTCGCTCGGCTTGGCGTGGCCGATCTTGCGCAGATCGGGCGCGCCCGGCAATGCGCCGAGATTGGTTAACCACTCATCCATCTGGCTCAGCGCGTGGCTCAAGACCGGGCTCTTGTCGCTGAACAGGCCCAGACCATTGGGCGGCAGACCGGCCTCCACCAGCATAATTTGGTTCGCGAACGATCCGTTAACATCGACAAGGCGCTGACGCATCGAGAACGAATGGAAGCGAGAGTGGACCTCGTTGCCGTTCTCGGGTTGGTCGACGTAGCCGCGG
>JAJPIH010000293.1 GCA_021324875.1 Alphaproteobacteria bacterium | reverse complement strand
GGTGCCGCCGACCATCGCCGAATACGATCGCCATCACCCGCTGGCCCTCGATTGCTACCCCGGGGTCGAGGCGCAGCTTGCCGCGCTCGCCGACGACATCGCCTATAACAACCATGACATCGACGATGGCTTGCGCGCCGGGCTGTTTACGGTCGCCGATCTCGACCCGGTGCCGTTGGTCGGGCCGATCTTTCACGCGGTGCGCGCCCGCTACTCGACAATCGACGAGCCGCGCCTGATCCACGAGGCGATCCGCCGCGTGATCGATTCGATGGTCGGCGATCTTGTCTCCGAAACCCGCGCCCGGCTCGCCGATTGCGGTGTGCGGTCGGCGGCGGACGTGCGGGCGCTCGGCCGGCCGGTCGTTGCCTTTTCCGAGGCGATGCGGCGCAACGACCGCGCGTTGAAGCAGTTTCTGTTTGAGCGCATGTACCGCCACTATCGCGTCAATCGCATGAGTTCAAAGGCCAAGCGCGTCATTCGCGATCTGTTTGGGCTCTATCTGGCCGAACCTGAATGCCTGCCGAGCGAGTGGCGACGGCTGGCCGCCGGGCCCGACGACCCGCAAACGGCGCGGATCGCCGCCGATTACCTCGCTGGCATGACGGATCGCTTTGCCTTCGACGAGCACCACCGCCTGTTCGACACCTATGTGCCGAGCTAGATGTCGGGTTCGATGGCGCCCTCTGCGGGATCTATTGTCTCCCCTTGACGCGCCCTTCGATGTGGTAGGCTCCGGCGCGCCGCGGCAATCGCCGGCGCCAGCCCGCGGAGGTGCCAGGGACCGCATATGACCAACATTTTCCGGGATGTGCGCGGGCTCATTCTCGCCGCGATCGGCGATCTCGTCGCGCACGGCGTTTTGCCGCCGGGTCTGGATCTGAGCCGCGTTGCGGTCGAGCCGCCCCGCGATCCGGCGCATGGCGATGTGGCGACGAACGCGGCGCTGGTGCTGGCCGGCATCGTGAAGCAGAACCCGATGGCGCTTGCCGAGCGGATCGCACCCGCGATCGCGGCGCGCCAATTGCGCAGCGGCGATTTTCACGGCGGTGGTCTCGGAGTGGTCGCGGCACGGCCCGGTTTTTTGAACATTCGCCTTCCCGCCGCGGTATGGCACGCGCAGCTGCGGGCGCTGCTGCGCGCCGGCACCGGTTATGGCGACACCGACATTGGCGCCGGCGCCAGAGTGAATGTCGAATATGTCTCGGCCAACCCGACCGGACCGATGCATGTCGGCCATGGTCGCGGCGCGGTGGTCGGTGACGCGCTTGCCGCCCTGCTCGCCAAGGCCGGGTTTCAGGTTCACCGCGAATACTACATCAACGACGCCGGGGCCCAGGTCGACATCCTCGCGCGCTCGCTGTTCCTGCGCTATCGCGAGGCCCTGGGTGAGGATGTCGGGACGATCCCGGAAGGTCTCTATCCCGGCGAATACCTGATCGAAACCGGGCAGGCCTTGGCCGCGCGCGACGGCGACAAATGGCTCGGCGCCTCCGAGGTCGAATGGCTTGGCTCGGTGCGCGATTTCGCGGTCGCGCAGATGATGGCGCTGATCCGCGCCGATCTCGACCGACTGGGCGTTCGCCATGATTGGTTTGCCTCGGAGCGGCGTCTGGTCGAGGCCGGGGCGATCGAGGAGTGCCTTGCCGCCCTCGACGAGCGAGGACTGATCTACACCGGCATCTTGGCCCCGCCCAAGGGCAAGACCCCCGATGATTGGGAGCCGCGGCCGCAGACCCTGTTCCGCGCCACCCGGTTTGGTGACGACGTCGATCGCCCGCTTAAAAAATCGGATGGCTCATGGACTTATTTTGCCGCCGACATTGCTTATCACCGCGACAAATTCCGCCGCGGCTTTGCCAATCTGATCGATGTCTGGGGCGCCGATCACGGCGGCTATGTCAAGCGCATGCAGGCGGCGGTGCGCGCCGTGACCGACGGCGCCGCCACGCTTGATGTCAAGATCTGCCAGCTTGTCAACCTGTTCGACCGCGGCAAGCCGGTGCGGATGTCGAAACGGGCCGGCACGTTTGTCACTCTGCGCGAGGTTGTCGACGAAGTCGGCAAAGACGTCTTTCGCTTCATGATGCTGACCCGGCGCAACGATCAGGCGCTCGATTTCGACTTTGCCAAGGTCACCGAACAGTCGAAGGAAAACCCGGTCTTCTACGTCCAATACGCCCATGCTCGCGCCGCCTCGGTGATGCGCCACGCGGCCGAGGTGTTTGCCCCGGAAGAGCTGAGCGACCAGGCGCTCGCCGGCGCCGCCCTCGATCTTCTGACCGACCCGGCCGAGCTGGCGCTGATTCGCCAGCTGGCGCAATGGCCGCGGATCGTTGAAGGGGCGGCGGAGGCCCACGAGCCGCACCGTCTCGCGTTTTACTTGCAGGAGGTCGCCGCTCAGTTCCACATGTTGTGGAACAAGGGCCGCGACGAGGCCACATTGCGCTTCATCCTTGCCTCAGACCCGATCCTGACGCGGGCGCGCCTGGCCCTCGTTCGCGGCGTCGCGCTCGTCATCGCCTCCGGCCTTGCCGTGATCGGTGTGACGCCGGTCGAGGAAATGTAAGGATGGCCTACAATCTCGAAGAGATCGCCACGGAGGATCACACCACCTCTTATATCGAGACCGAGGGGCCGGAGGAGGCGCCGAGGCCGGCCCGTCTGCTGCGCGTCGTTGTCGCCGCGACGGTCATGGCGGCCTTCGCCGGCGGGCTGTGGTTCGCCTATGTACAAGGAAAGCGGCATGCCGCGACCGGCGACATCCCGCTGATCCGAGCCGACACGCGCCCCTTCAAGGTCAAGCCCGACAATCCCGGCGGCATGCGAATGCCCGACCGTGACCTGTTCATCTATGGCGAGCAGCGCCCGCAGGTCGAGCATCTGCTGCCGCCGCCGGAGCAGCCGATGCCGCTCCCGACGCCGCCGCCGGCGCCTGCGGTGAACCAGCCCACGCCACCGCCGACATCCGCGCCGGCGGTCGCCACCGCGCCAGCGCCGGCCGTGCCGCCGCCGCCGGCCCCAGCGTCAACGCCAACACCGACGCCAACGCCGCCTGTCGCCGCGGCGCCCCCGCCTGGCGGTCCGGCTATTTCGGCGCCGGCCTCGACACCCGCCGCGCCCGCGGCGTCTCCGGCAACCGGTAAAGCGCCAGCCGCGCCACAAGCGGCCGGCGGCGGGAATGCGAGCACGGCCGGCGGCAACGCGGCTCGGGTGTCTTCGGACCCGATCGGCGACAAGATCCAGCAACTGGCGCTCGTATCGACACCGCGCCAGGAGCGAACGGCGGCCGCGGTCGGCGGCACCGCTCGGGCGGGGGGCTTGCGGCTGCAACTCGGCGCCGTGCGCAGCGAGAGCGAGGCCCATGGCGTCTGGGATCGGCTGAAGCACGCGAACGCCGATCTGCTCGGCCATCTTTCCGGGGTCGCGGTTCGTGCCGATCTCGGCGACAAGGGTGTTTATTACCGCATCCAGGCCGGGCCGATCGCCGATCCGTCGACCGCCGACCGGCTCTGCGCCGAACTGCGTCAGCGCCATCTGGCGTGCATGATCGTGCGCTGAAACGGCAAACGCGGACCGGCCGTTACTCGAGCGTGCCGCACGCGCATTGCAGGCGCGCCTGC
>JAJPIH010000149.1 GCA_021324875.1 Alphaproteobacteria bacterium | reverse complement strand
CGAGCCACCAAGAATTGTCCGAGCCGATGCCCATATGGTTGGGTACGAAGTCGACCACGAGCCCCAGACCATGCGCCCGCAGGGTCGCGCAGAGGAGCGCAAAATCCTCCTCGCCGCCAATCTCGGGATTGATCCGATTGTGGTTGATGATGTCATAGCCATGGGTCGAGCCCGGGCGCGCCTCGGTGATCGGCGAGGCGTAGATATGGCTGACGCCGAGCTCGGCGAGATAGGGCACCAGCGCGGCGGCATCGCGAAATGTGAAATGCCGGTGGAATTGCAGCCGGTAGGTCGCGCGGATCGGCGGCATGCCGCCCGGCGCCGCGCTCATCGGCCGATCGGCGGCGGACGCTCCGCCGCGATCAGCGCGGCCAGCCGGCGCAATTCGCCGCTCTCGATGATCTCTTCGAGGGTGCGACCCAGCCGTCGCCGCCAGTTCGGGTGGGTATCGATCGTGCCGGGCAGGTTGGCCTGCTCGGCTTCCCCGCACAGATCCTCGATCTGCACCAGCATCAATCCGGCGCGAGAGCGGGCCAGATAGCGCTGAACCGCGTCGGCGAGTGCGCTGTCAAAGACCGGTTCGTCGTCGCTTGGCAAAAACCGCGCCCGCTCGTTTTCGCCGAGCAATCCCTCGGCGATAAGCGCCTCCAGCAGCATCCGGCGGTCGCGCCTGCGGTCGGCGGCATCGGCAAGCTCCGCCGCCTGATCGGGATAGAGATTGAGCCGGCGGCGCCAGGCAATGTCGCGGCCCAGCCAGAAGCCCTCGAGCGTCGCCAGGTCATGGGTCGCGGCCGAGGCGGCGGCGAGCGGGGGATATTCGCCGGGCGGGACAAAGCGCCCGTCTTCGCGACGCTCGAAGACCATGATCCGGTAGGACAAGACATTCGCCGCCCGCATCCGCTCGCGGAAACCTGCCGGTACCGTGCCCAAATCCTCGCCGACCACCGCGCAGCGCTGGCGCTGGCTTTCCAGGGCGACAATGCGCAACAGCTCGTCCAGCGGGTATTTCACATAGGCGCCGTGGGTCGGCGGCATGCCATTCGGGATCCAATAGAGCCGGTAGAGCGACATGACATGGTCAATGCGCAGCACCCCGGCATGCCGCATATTGGCGCGGACGCAGGCGATAAACGGGGCAAAGCCCTGCGCCCGCAGAACCCGCGGATTGACCGGAGCCAGTCCCCAATTCTGCCCGGCGCGGTTCAGCACGTCCGGCGGCGCCCCGATCGAGGCCGCCGGGGTCACCAGTTCGGGGTCGGCCCAGGCCTCTGCACCGTTCGGGTCGGCGCCGACCGCAAGATCGCGGTACAGCCCGATTTTGAGCCCGGCGGCACGCCCGGCCGCGGCCGCCGCCGCCAACTGGCGGTCGGACAACCATTGCAGATACTGAAAGAACTCGACCCGCTCGCGATGCGTTTCGGCAAACGCCGCGACCTCGGGCGAGAACCGGTCGCGCAATGGCGCCGGCCAGTTGCGCCACGAGAAACCGCGCTGCTCATTGCAATTTTGCTCGTGCAACGCCTCGAACACCGCGAGGTCCGCAAGCGACTGCCCGCCCTCCTGCTGGAATTGGCGGAACGATTGCCCCAGCTCGCTTACCTCACCGCGGGCGCCGCCAAGATCACGCTCACGGAACCGGCGGTAGAGCGCTTCCAAAACCCTGCGCTTGAGGACACCGACCGCGCCGTAATCGATCAGTTGCGCCGAGCGCGCGGCCCAATGGGTGGCCCCGAACCATTGGCTCTGCATCAGCTGGTGAACCGTCTCGTCCTCGGCAAAGCCGGGCACCGCCGTCGCATCGATATAAAGGAAATCGAGCCATGAGCGGCTCGACGGCGAATAGGGGCTGTAATGCAGCGGCTCGGCGGCACACAATGCATGCAGCGGATTGACGCCGACGACAGCGGCGCCGCAGGCGCCGGCGGTGGCGGCGATCTCGGCAAGGTCGGTAAAGTCGCCAATCCCCCAATCATGCGCGCTGTGCACACCGTAAAGTTGACAGGTCAAGCCCCACGCCCGGTCGCCCTCGGCCAGCTGCGGCGGCAGGTAGCAACGGGGCGGCGCCACGATCAGCTGGGCTTCGGCGGCCATGCCGCCAGCCTCAAGGTGCAAACGATGATACCCCAGCGGCAAACTCGCCGGCAGCGCCAGCGCCATCGATGTCGGCGGCGCGGCGCGATCGAGGGTCTGCGAGCCGGTCTGCTCACCGCCATCCTCGCGGCGGATCGACCAGACAATCTCCCTCGCCGCCCGCGGCACACAGAGCTGGATACTCGGGCTTGGATTTTCGGCGGCCACGATATAGGCGGGCTCCAGGCCGAGCGGAACGGCTCTTTCGCGCTCGGCAAGCTAGGCGGCGGCGCGGGCCGGTTCGGCCGACACCCCGAACGCCTCGGTCAAAGCCCGGAGCGTCTCGTCCGGGACCTCTCGCGCCTGGCCGAGCGCGTCGGTGTAATGCGCCTCGACGCCGACCAGGCGGGCCAGGCGAACCAAAGTGTCGCGATCGGTCATGTCAGGCAAACTCGGGCGCGAGCAGAAAGACGCTGGCCGAGACCGGAGCCCCCGGCGCGTCGGAGGTGTAGAGCAGACGCCAATCGCCGGCGGCGGGGGCGAATGCGACCGGGCGGTCGGAAAAATTGGCCAAGAGCAGCAGCCGCGTGTCGTTGCCGAGATGCCATTCGACGCTGATCGCCCCCCTCCCCAATTCGTTCCAACGTCCCGCGCCCGCGCCGGTTCCCCCCAAAAGGGGTGCAATCTCGCGCCGGCGCAAATCAATCAGCGCCCGGTAGCGGGCGAGCCAGCGCGCGTGTTCGGGCCGCGCGGGCTCGGACCAATCGAGCCGCGAGCGCAAAAACGTCTCCTGCGCACAGGGGTCGGGTATCCGAGCGGCCGCCTCCGGGTCGCCAAAACCGGGGAAGTCGGCGAATTCACGCCGCCGTCCCTCGCGCACCGACGAGGCGAGCTCGGGCGCAAAATCGCAAAAGAACTGAAACGGCCGCACCGTGCCCCGTTCCTCGCCCATGAACAACAGCGGGATCTGCGGACATAATAGAACAATCGTCAGCGCCGCATGCAGCGCCGGTTCTTCGACACGCGCGGTCAAACGCAGCCCGAACGGATTATTGCCGACCTGGTCGTGGTTCTGCAGAAACGCGACAAAGGCGGCCGGCGGCAACCCGGACGATCGCTCGCCACGCGGCCGGTTGCCACGGAATGGCGAGGCTTCGCCCTGATAGACAAACCCCTCCGCCAGAGCGCGGCCGAGCCGGGCCGCGGGGTTATCGGCGTAATCCTGATAATAGCCGGCGGTTTCCCCGGTGATCAGCACGTGCAGCGCGTGATGAAGGTCATCGTTCCACTGGGCTGTGAACCCCTGCGGCCGCCCCTCGCGCCGGACCAGCCGGCGCGCTTGATTGCGATCGTTCTCGAGCACCAAATGGATCTCGCGACCGGGAAGGCGCTGGCGCACCGTGGCGCCAATCTCATCGATTATATCCGGCCGGCTGTCATCGCTGATCGCGTGCACGGCATCGAAGCGCAGACCGTCGAAATGGTATTCCTCAAGCCAATAAAGCGCGTTGTGGATGAAAAAATCGCGCACGTGGCGGCTCTGCGGGCCGCTGAAGGCGATCGCTGATCCCCACGGCGTGTGGCTATCGGCCTTGAAGAAATCCGGGGCCAGCGCCGGCAAGTAATTCCCTTCCGTCCCGAAATGATTGTAGACGACATCGAGCAAAATGGCGAGGCCGCGCTCATGGCACGCCTCGACCAGCGCTTTGAGGTCCTCGGGTCTGCCGTAGCGCGAACAGGGAGCATAAAGGTAAGTGCCGTCATAGCCCCAATTGCGCGCACCGGGAAACTCGGCGATCGGCATCAACTCGATCGCGGTGACGCCGAGCTCAAGCAAGTGGTCGAGATGGCGCGCGACCCCGGCAAAATCGCCGCTTTCGCCAAACGTGCCGATATGCAGTTCATAAAGCACAACCTCT
>JAJPIH010000482.1 GCA_021324875.1 Alphaproteobacteria bacterium | reverse complement strand
GGTATCGCGGGGTTGAGCGGCTGCACGATGAACGCGCCCGGCGCGATCGATCCATTCACCAATTACGGCACCCCCTACGCCGAATTCGGATGCTCGTACAAGGACAAGGACGGCCATTGCCTGAAGGCGACATGCAAGGCGGACGCCCAGTCCAATTGTGACGATTGGGCGGCAGGCTGCCTGCGCCACGACGGCTATCTTCAGGGCACGAGCGAGAGCGCCACCTGTTCAAAGATCCTGTGAGTGGGTGCCTGACCCGCCGCCGGGCTCTCTCGGACAAGCCGCGACAAGAATGGCGTCGCGCCGTCGGCTTCCCATATGTCAGGCCAAGCGCCGGCCGGAGCATGAACCGAACCCTTCACGAGCCCGATCTGTTTGGCGAGGCCGGTCCCTCTGGGCTCGCGATCGCCGCGGCGATTGTCACGCCCGACGAGGAACGGGCGCTGATCGCAGCGATCGACGCAGCCGAGCTGGCGCCGTTTCGCTTTCACGGCTGGTTCGGCAAGCGACTCACCCGTTCCTATGGCTGGGCCTATGATTTCGGCGATGCGAGCCTGGCGCCGGCCGCGCCGATCCCGGAGTGGCTGCTGCCGTTGCGCGAGCGCGCGGCGCGCTTCGCGCGGGTGCCGGCCGATGAACTCGTGCAGGCGCTGTTGATCCGCTACGACCCGGGCGCCGGCATCGGCTGGCACCGCGACCGCCGGGTATTCGAGCATGTGCTGGGCGTCTCTCTCGGCACGGAGACGGCGATGCGCTTGCGGCGCCGGCGCGCCGGCGGTTTTGAGCGCGCCGCGGCGTGGCTGGCGCCGCGTTCGATCTATCACCTCGCCGGCGAGGTGCGCCACCAATGGGAGCACAGCATCGCCCCGCTCGGCGAGCGCCGCTGGTCGGTCACCTTTCGCAGCCTGTCGGAAACAGGCCGCCGGGTTGCGCGCGCCGCCGGCCGCGATCAGACCTAGCTAGGCGCGAGGGGCGGTACGCGTCGCCTGTGCCACCGCGCCGGGCCGCGGGGGCGGCGCGTGGCCGGCAATCCGCCGCCTCAAAGGGTGCGCGCCACGGCGAGGAATTCGCGGATCTTGTCGGGATCCTTGCAGCCTGGCCGCGCTTCGACCCCCGAGGAGACATCGACGATCGCCGCGCCCGACACCGCGACCGCGGCCGGCAGCAGCGCCGCGGTCAGGCCGCCCGACAGCAGCCACGGCCGCCGCCATGCCCGCCCGGCCAGCAATTCCCAGTCGAAGGCGCGCCCGTTGCCGCCCGGCAACGCGCCGCGCCGCGGCGGCGGCTTGGCGTCGAACAGCAGCAGATCGGCGGCGTCTTCATAGGCGGTGGCGACCGCCAAATCGGCACCGCCGGCGACCGCCACCGCTTTGATGATCGGGCGGCCGAAGCGGGCCCGAGCCGCCGCCACCCGCTCGGGGCTTTCCCGCCCGTGAAACTGCAACAGATCGAGCGGCACCCGGGCGAGAACCGCGGCAATCGCCTCGTCGTCCGCATCGACAAACAATCCGACCCGTGCGGCCGCGCCGCCGATCCCGGCGCACAGCCCCGCCGCCCTCTCCGGCGACAGCGCCCGCGGGCTTGGCGGATAGAACACAAAACCCAGATAGGCCGCGCCGCCTTCGACCGCGGCGGTCACCGCCGCCGCGCTGGTCAGGCCGCAGATCTTGACCGCCACGCCCATCGCCGGGCTAAGGCTCCTTGGCGTCGCGCCCGCGCCCCATCGCTTCCAATTGCCGGGTCAACTGGTCGACTTGCGCTTCGAGCCGCTTCAAGCGCGGATCATCGGCCGCCGCCGGCGGCGGTTCGGGGGCCTTGGGCTTTTCATCGGTCGCACCGGTATAACCGGGGGCGAGCATCTTCAGCGCCCGGTCGAACAGCGCCATGTTCTGCTTGCCCATCTCCTCGAGCGGGCCAAACGGAAACATGCCAAAGGTCGCCTGCAGATTTTTGCGTATCTGCTCTTGGTTGCGGTGAAAGGCGACCATCGCCTGTTCGAGATAACCCGGCACCAGGAATTGCATGCTGTCGCCGTAAAACGAGATCAGCTGTCGCAAAAAGCTGATCGGCAGCAAATTCTGCCCCTTCTGCTCCTGCTCGACGATAATTTGCGTCAATACCGAGCGGGTGATGTCCTCGCCGGTCTTGGCGTCGTGCGCGACAAAGTCGCCGCCCTCCTTGATCAGCTTGGCGAGGTCGTCGAGCGTGACATAGCTGCTCGTTGCCGTGTTGTACAATCGCCGGTTGGCGTATTTTTTGACGATAACGGGCTTGCCGACGGCCGGCTTGTCGCTGTTCGAGGTGTTCATGCGCGCACCCTATCCCCCCGGTATCGGCCCCCCATGGCCAGAATACCGCGCCTCGGCAAGATCGCCTCGTCGAAGGAGCGCACATCGCCTCGCTTTCGCCGCGGTAATGCCCGAATATATGACAAGCGATGACCGACGCCCAAGACCTCGCCCGCCGCTATCTTGCGCTGTGGGAGGAATATCTGACCGCCTTGCTGGCCGATCCGCCGGGATTGGGGCTGCTGTGGGGCTGGACCGGGGGTGCCGCTGACGATGGCGCGCCGGCAGCTGAGGCCGGACCGGAGATTGGCGCCGCGCCCGCTGCCGGCCCATCTGATGAGCGCCTGCGGGCTGTGGCTGAGTTCGCGGATCGCCTTGCCGCTATTGAGGCCCGGCTTGCCGCCCTGGAACAGGCCCGGCCGGCGCCTTCTCGCCCTCGCCGAGGAAATCGACGCCTGCGGGCGTGAGCGGGTCGCGGCGGCGCTCGACCGCGAGATCATTGGCCGGGTCGCGGCCTTTATTGGCGGGCTCGAAGCCTATCGCCGCCATCCCTATCGCCGCGTTGCCGGGCGGCGTCCGGTGCGCTGGCAAGAGGGCGGCTCGCGGCTGATCGATTATGGCGGGGCTGGGCCGGCGGTGGTTGTGGTGCCCTCTCTGGTCAACCGCTACTATGTGCTCGATCTGTTGCCCGAGCACAGCTTCCTGCGCCATCTCGCGCGCCTGGGGCTCAACCCGCTGGTCGTCGATTGGGGCGAGCCGGGTGCGGCCGAATTGGGGTTCGGGCTTGACGCCTATGTCGCGCGGCTGGGTCGCGCCCTGACGGCGGCCGCGGCGCGCGGGCCGGTGGCGGTGGTCGGCTATTGCATGGGCGGTCTGCTCGCGCTTGCCGCCGCCCTGCCGCGCCAGGCTGCGATCTCGGCCGTGACATTGCTGGCCACACCCTGGGATTTTCATGCCCGGGCGGCGCTTCAAGCGGGCGCGCTGGGTGCGGTTGGCGGCGGGCTCGACGGGCTGGAGCGCGTCCTCTTCCCGGTCGAGGCGATCCAGAGCCTGTTTTTTGCGATCGATCCGTTTCTGGCGCAGCGCAAATTCGCCCGCTTTGCCACCCTCGATCCGCAGGGCGATGCCGCCCGCCGGTTTGTCGCCCTCGAAGACTGGATCAATGACGGCGTGCCGCTGCCGATCGCGGTCGCGCGCGAATGTCTGGTGGCGTGGTATGGCCGCAATCAGCCGGCGCGCGGCGCCTGGCGGGTCGCGGGCCGCCCGGTGCAGCCGCAGGCCTTGCGGCGGCCGGCGCTGGTCGTGATCCCGGGCCATGACCGGATCGTGCCGCCGGCCTCGGCCGCGGCGCTGGCGGCTGCCCTGCCGGATGCCGAGATGTTGCGTCCGCCGCTCGGCCATGTCGGCATGATGACCGCCGCGCGCGCCGCCGAAATGGTATGGACGCCGCTGGCGCGGTGGCTGATGGCGGCCGCGGCGCGGGGCGCGGGTTGAGCCCCGCCGGCGGCGGCCCCGCCTTGTCTGCCGGTGATGCGCATGCTAGCGTCACGGCCCGACAATTAGCCAACCACGGGGTGCCGCCGGTCGCGGCTCCGCTCGTCTCGCCGCCGGTCGGTGCGCGGATAACCGGAACCGCGAAAAACCGGAACCCATGACGGGAGGAGCACGGGATGGCCGAGGCCAGCGCGGTGCCGGGGCCGCGCAGAGCGGGAAGGTGCGGTTGCGCCGTGAGGCGATCCGCACGGCTCGGGTCCTGATGCGAGGATGGCGGTGGCGGCGATGACCCTCTCGTCCTGGCGGATGCGGATCGTCGCCGCGGCGGTTGCGGTGCTGGCCGCTGCGGCCGGCGCGCGGGCCGCCGATCGCGTCAAATTCGGCCTCGATTGGAAGGCCGAGGCTGAATATGGCGGCTTTTACCAGGCGCTGGCGACCGGTCTTTATGCCAAGCACGGCCTCGATGTGACGATCGAGGAGGGCGGACCCCAGGTCAACCATATGATGCTGCTGATGGCCGGCCGCCTCGACTTCAATCTGGCGGGAGGCCGGGCGATCGAGTTCGCCGAAAAGAACCTGCCGTTTATTGCGGTCGCGGCGATTTTTCAGAAGAGCCTGTCGGTGCTGATCGCCCATCCCGGCCAGGGCAATGACAGCTTTGCCGCGCTCACGGGCAAGCCGATCATGATCGGCGCCGACGCCCGGGTCGGGTGGTGGCGCTTTCTCGCCGCCAAATTCGGCTACGACGACAGCCAGATCCGCCCCTATACCTTCAATCTCGGGCCGTTTTTGGCCAATCCGAAGGCGATCCAGGAAGGCTATGCGAGCAGCGAGCCTTATCTCATTCGCCAGAAAACCGGGATTGAGCCGGTCGTCCTGCCGCTCTCGGCGGCCGGCTATCAGGGCTACGCCAACATCATCGAGACCAGCGACAAGCTGGTTCGCGAGCGGCCGGACATCGTCCAGCGCTTTGTCGATGCCTCGATCGAAGGCTGGTATTCTTATCTCTTTGGCGATCCACAGCCGGCCAACCGGCTCATCATGCAGGCCAATCCGGAAATGCCGCCGGATCTGCTCAAATTCGGCCGCGACACCCTGATCGCTCGCGGCATCGTCGATTCCGGCGACGCCAAAACCTTGGGGATCGGCGCAATGACCGATGCGCGCTGGCAAGCCTTCTATCACTCGATGGTCGCGGTCGGGGTCTATCCGCCCGGCATCGATCTGAGCAAGGCCTACACCACCCGGTTTGTCGACAAGCGGGTCGGCATGGAGATGAAGTGGTGAGCGAGCTGGCCAAGGCCGGGCGCCCGGCGATCGGGCGCCGCAAACCGCTCGACACCGAGCAGGCGCCGGTCTTCATCTCTTACGATCGCACCGAGCGGCTGTTGGCGGCGCTGATCGATCGGGTGCTGCTGTGGGCGCCCGATGCGGTTGTCGGGATCGCGCGCGGCGGTCTGGTGCCGGCGACAATGGCGGCGTGCATGCTGGCCCTGCCGTTGTATCTGGTCGAATGGGAGCGCGCCTCCGGCGTCACGCGCTGGGTCGGCCGCCGCGCCGCGGCGCATCGCTTGCTGCTGGTCGACGATGCCTGCTCGACCGGCGAGACGATGGCCTCGGTCCGCAGCGCATTGCTCGGCTGGGGCTATGCCTGCGCCACGCTGACCGTGCTTCACGATCCCGACACGACCCAGTTTGTGCCGGATTTCTCGCATCCGATGCGCGAATTGTTCCGCTTTCCCTGGGAGCGCG
>JAJPIH010000089.1 GCA_021324875.1 Alphaproteobacteria bacterium | reverse complement strand
GCGATCGGGCCGGCCCATTCGGGGCCGATCGGCGGCTCGTTCCACCGCTCGTCGTCCTCGCGCTCGGGCTGGTAGGGCATCGCATAGGGGCCGACCACCTCCATCAGCAATTCGGTCGTCGCCTGCTGGATCTCCGAGCCTTTGAGCTTCAGGATCGACGAGGCCGGGTCGGGCTTGTTGTCGGTGCGGTGGCGTTCGGCGGCTACAACCCGCAATTGCGTCATTTCGAGCGCCTTCAATTCAACCTCGACCGCCGCCAGTTTTTCGCGGAACCGCTCGTCTTCGATCAACGGCCGGCCGTTATCGGTTTCGAGCGAGGCCAATTCGCGGATGCGCCGCAGCCGCTCCTTCGACAGGCCGACGCGGGCGATGCCGGTGCGCTCGCGGCCAAGCAGGTATTTCGCGTAATCCCAGCCCTTGTTTTCTTCGCCGACCAAATTCTCGGCCGGCACTTTGACATCGTCAAAGAACACTTCGTTGACCTCATGCCCGCCCTCGATCGTGATGATCGGGCGCACCGTGATCCCCGGCGTCTTCATGTCGATCAGCAGAAACGAGATGCCTTCCTGTTTTTTGACGTGCGGATCGGTGCGCACCAGGCAAAAGATCCAGTCGGCGTGCTGGGCGAGGGTCGTCCAGATTTTCTGGCCATAGACGATGTAATAATCGCCCTCGCGCTTGGCCGTGGTCCGCAATGACGCGAGGTCGGAGCCGGCCCCCGGTTCGGAAAAGCCCTGGCACCACCAATCGTCGAGATTGGCGATGCGCGGCAGAAACCGGTTCTTTTGCGCCTCCGAGCCGAACGCGATAAGCACCGGGCCGACCATCGTCACCCCAAAGCCCAGCGGTTGCGGTGCCGGAGCCAGCTGCAACTCTTCCTGGAAAATGTATTGCTGGACCGGGGTCCAGCCGGTGCCGCCCCAGCGGGTCGGCCAATTGGCAACCGCCCAGCCCTTCTTGTTCAAGATGCGCTGCCAGGTGACGATGTCGTCTTTGGCAAGCTTTTTGCCCTCGACCAATTTGGCGCGGATCGCAGGTGGCAGGTGGTCGCGAAAAAAGGTTCGCACCTCGTCGCGAAACGCCAGTTCCTCGGGGGTAAAGCGCAGATCCATGGCGAAACTCCCTCAGGTATTGCTAACGACCGCCCCCGCCGGCTGTCGCCAATAATCGGGGCCAAGCCGCCGTTCGGGCGGCGCGATCACCGCCGCGGTCGCGATGCGTCTTTCCAACATCGCCGACCGCACCCGGGTCGCGAACCGATGCCGGAGGGGGCTGGGGCGGACCCTTCGCGGTAATGGATCATGATCCGAACCCTCGGTTCTCGGCCGCCAGCCGCGTGATCAGCGCCGCCGGGCGCAGGCTCTCATCGCCCGAGCGCGCGGCGTAGAATTCGAGCCGGTCGCGGACATGGCCAAGCCCCAGCCGGTCGGCGTAATACATCGGGCCGCCGCGCCAAACCGGCCAGCCATAGCCATAAACCCAGACCACGTCGATGTCACCGGGGCGCGCGGCAATTCCCTCTTCGAGAATGCGAGCGCCTTCATTGACCATCGGCAGGACGGTGCGTTCGACAATCTCTTCGGCGGCGATCGCGCGGCGCTCGATCCCGAGACGGGCGGCGGCGGCGCGAATGAGGCGCTCGACCTCGGGGTCGGGGAGCGGGGTGCGCGAACCCGGCTCGTAGCGAAAATAACCCTTGCCGGTCTTCTGGCCAAAGCGACCGGCGGCGCACAACGCATCCTCGATAATCGCGTGTTCGCCGCGCGATTTGCGGATCAACTGGCCGACATCGAGCCCGGCCAAATCCATCATCGCAAACGGCCCCATCGGCAGGCCGAATGCGGTCAACGCCGCCTCGACCTCTTGCGGCGCGGCGCCCTCGAGCAGCAGTCTTTCGGCTTCGGCCGCACGCCGCATCAGCATGCGGTTGCCGACAAACCCATAGCAGACGCCGACCACGACCGGCACCTTGCCGAGCCGTCGGGCGAGCGCCAGCGCGGTGGCGATCACCTGCGGCGCGCTGTGTCGCCCGCGGACGATCTCCAAGAGCCGCATGACATTGGCCGGGCTGAAGAAATGCGTGCCGAGCACATCCTGCGGGCGGTTGGTGGCGCGGGCGATCTCGTCGACGTCGAGGGTCGAGGTGTTGGTGGCGAGCACGGCGCCCGGCTTGGCGACCCGGTCGAGTTCGGCAAACACCCGCTGTTTGAGCGCCATATCCTCAAAGACCGCCTCGATGACGATGTCGGCTTGGGCTGCGGCATCAAGCCCGAGGGCGCCGGTGATCAGGCTCATGCGGTGTTCGACCTCGCCGGCGGAGAGCCCGCCGCGCGCCAGGGTGGCGCGGTAATTGGCGGCGATGCGGTCGCGGCCCCGCTGCAACTGGTCCTGCCCGGTCTCGATAATCGTGACCGGAATATCGGCGTTGGCAAAGCACATCGCGATGCCGCCGCCCATCGTGCCGGCCCCGATCACCGCAGCGCGGGCGACCGGGCGCGGCGCGATATCGGCCGGCAGCCCCGGCACCCGGGCCGCTTCGCGTTCGGCGAAAAAGATATAGCGCTGCGCCTGTGACTGGTCGCCGGCGACGAGCTGGCGGAAGAGCTCGCTCTCGCGCCGCAAGCCGTCCTCGAAGGAAAGCGTGAAGGCGTTGCGCACCGCCTCGACGCAGGCCAAGGGCGCCTCGCGACCGCGCAGCCGGCGGGTCAGCGCCGCCGCCGCCTCGTCAAAGCGTGTGGAATCGGCGCGCGCCGCCGCGAGTTTGTCGTCGCGGTCGCGGACCCGGCGCAGCGGCCGCCGCTCGGCCACGACGCGGCGGGCAAAGGCGATCGCATCGGCGGTCAGATCACCCGTGGCGATCTCGTCGATCACGCCGTCGGCGAGCGCTTCGGCGGCGGCGATCGGCTCGCCGCTGACGATCATCTGCAGCGCCTTTTCCGGGCCGACAAGGCGCGGCAATCGCTGCGTGCCGCCCGCACCCGGCAGCAGGCCGAGCTTGACCTCGGGCAGGCCGACCCGTGCGGTCGGGGCCGCGACGCGAAAATGACAGGCGAGCGCCACCTCAAAGCCGCCCCCAACGCCGTGCCGTGCAGCGCGGCGACCACCGGTTTTGGCATCGCCTCGATCGCGGCAATCACCTCGCCCAGACCCGGCGCTTGCGGCGGCTTGCCAAATTCGGTGATGTCGGCGCCGGCAAAAAAGGTCCGCCCGGCGCAGGTGATGACCACCGCGCCGATCGCGGCGTCGTCGCGCGCCCGGCGCAAGGCCTCGGCCAGCCCGGCGCGGACTTCGTGCTTGAGCGCATTGACCGGCGGGTTGTCGACGGTGATTACCGCGACCGCACCGGCGCCGCCCGCGCCCGGTTCTCGACGCAGATCGACGCTGGGATTGATGTTGCCCATGACGCTCCGCCTTGCTCTTGATGCCGACATTAGCGGCAAGTGCGCCGGCGATGAAGGGGTGAGCTAACCCGGCGGCGATGCGGCCTCGCCGAAGGCGTCACGCAGGGCGGCGAAGACCGCGCCCGGCTCGGCGGCGCGCATGACCTCGCCCATGACCGCCAGCCCGGCGGCTCCGGCCTGGCGGCAGAACCCGGCATTGGCCGCGGTAATCCCGCCCAGTGCGACGACCGGGCCGGCGGCCGCAGCAACCGCCCGGGCGAGACCGGCGGGGCCGATCGCCGGGCCATAGCCGGGCTTGCTCTGGGTCACAAACACCGGGCTGACGGTCACATAATCGGCGCCGGCGCGCAGCCCTGCGGCGGCTTCGGCGGGCGAATGGGCCGAGACGCCGATCAGCGCGCGCGGCAGCCGGGCGCGAGCCGCGGCCGGATCGCCCGTCGCCGGCAGATGCACCCCGGCCGCCCCGGCCGCAACCACCGCCTCGATATCCTCATGGGCGGTCACCGTCGCGCCGTAGCGCTGCCCGAGCGCGACCAGGGCGGCAAGCAGCCTCCGCCGGTCCACGGCCGGCAGATCCTTTTCGCGCAGGCTGAACCACCGGCCGCCGGCGGCAAACACCGCGGCCGCCACCTCGATCAGCGCCCGCCGCGCCTGATGGCGGTCGGAGATTACCAGGATCGGCGGATCGGGGAGCGCCATGATCGCGGCCATGATCGTGATTGGCGGGCGCAGGCTCACCGGTGCGGCGGGCCGAGCAGAATGTCGGCCGAAACCGTGACCCGGACCATCGCCTCGCCCGGCTGCGCCACCGGCGGCGCCATTGCCATCGCCGTCGCGGCAAAGCGCGGCATCGGCCCGGCGCCGGTCTCGGCGTTGCCGACCCGCAAATCGCGGTAACGCTCGACGGCCAGATGCAGGCGCTCGGCGATCGCGGCCGCACGCTGGGAGAGACCGGCGAGCGCCTGCGCGGTCAAATCCTGTTCGGCGCCGCGCAGCGCCTCGGGCGAAACCTCGTAAGCGAGCGACGAGATCAACAGCCCGTCCGATTGCAATGTCCCGGCCAGCTTGAGCAGCGCATCGGCAGCACGGCTCTTCAACACCAGCGACTGGCTCGCCTGCCAGCGCGCGGCGCCGTTCGCCGGGCGCTCCTCGTCGACCGCATAATTGCCGGTCTCGACTTCAATCCCTTGCACCTGGCGGGCGCGATCGAGCGCCGCCGCCATGCGCCGGTTGACCGCCGCCTGCAACGCGAGCGGGTCGGCGCCGTTCTCCTCGACCCGCAGCTCGGCGCGCAGCCAGTCGCGCACAACCTTGCGCTCGGCGGTCTCGCTCAAATGCAGAACGGTTTCGGCCGGCGCCGGCGTTTGCGCGGCGACGGCGGCGGCGGCCAGCGCCGCGAGGATCGCGGCGAGCGCCGCGCCGGCCCACCGGAGGCGGCGGCTCAGCCGGTGGCGCGGCGTGGTCGGCGCTCCACGAAGCATGACCGCCGTTCTTGTGCGTCTTGGCGCCATCGGCCTCCTGCGGTGATCGCGGGCAGATTAGACGAGGTGCGGCGACAATGCACTCGCCGCCCTAGCTGCGATAGGGGGCGAGGGCTTGTGCGCTCCGGTCATTTGGGTGATCAAGACGGATGGCTGCGGTCTCGGACAAGAAATGGTGCGCGCTGGTCACACGGCCGCGGGAGGAGGCGGGCGCCGTGGTCGAAGCGCTGACCGCCCGCGGTGTCGGGGCGCTGGTCGAGCCGCTGCTCGAGATCCATTTTCGCGAGACAAAGCCCGATCTCAGCGGCGTGGCCGCGGTGCTGTGCACCAGCGCCAACGGCGTGCAAGCCCTGGCGCGGGTCAGCAACGAGCGGCGGCTGCCGCTCTACGCGGTCGGCGATGCGACCGCGGCGCGCGCTCGCGCGCTCGGCTTTGCCACGGTGCACAGTGCGGGCGGCAATCTTGCCGACCTGGTGTCGCTGGTGGCCGAGCGGCTGCGCCCGCAAGGCGGCCTGTTGCTGCACGCCGCCGGCAGCGAGGTGGCCGGCGACCTGGTCGGTGAGCTCGGCCGGCGCGGGTTTGCCGTCCGGCGCGAGGTCCTTTACGAGGCCCGACCGGCAGCGGGTCTGAGCGTGGTCGCGAAAAACGCCCTCGGCACCGGGGCGATCGATTTTGCGCTGTTCTATTCGCCGCGAACCGCGGCTATCTTCGCCCAGTTGGCGATGGCAGCCGGCGTCGCGCCGGCTTGCCGAACGATCACCGCCTTGTCGATCAGCCGGGCGGCCGATGCGGCGCTCGGCGCTTTCGTCTGGCACCGACGCCTCGTTGCCGAACGGCCCGACCAGCCCGCGCTGCTGGCGCAGCTCGACCGGGCTCTGGCCGAGCGCCGGCGGGGTTGAGCAATTTGGGGATCGCGAATGTCGGACGCGTCTCGCGGGCCGCCGGATGGGGAAGAGCCACGGCCGACAGAAACGGCTCCCGCCGAACCGGCGCCGCCGGTTGCCGCACCTTTGACGCAAGCGCCGCGGCGCCCCCGGTCGGGGCTGCCGGCGTTTGGGCTGGCCCTGGTCGCGGTCGTCGCGTTGGTGTTGCTGTCGCCGCTCTGGGCCCCCCGGCTGGCGCCGCTACTGCCTTGGGCAGGGCGGCTTGAGACGCTGCCCTCGGCGGCGCTTGCGGCGCGTGTGGCGGCGCTCGAACAGCGGCCAGCGGCGGATCGGGTCGCGGTCGAAGAGATCGGCGCCGCGCAAACGGCGCTGGCGCGGCGGGTCGATGCGCTCGAAGCCGGTCTCGACAAGCTCCGCCATGACGAGGCCGATCTGGCGCAGCGGCTCGAGGGGCTGCGCCGCGGCGCCCAGGCCGCCGCCGATGCGCAACAGGCTCTCACGCAGCTTTCGCAGAAGGTTGACGCGGTCGTCGCACAAGCGACCGCCAACGGGGCCTCGCTCAGCGCGCAAACCGACCGGCTCAGCCAACAGCTCGGGCAATATGCCAAGACCGTAGACGGGCTTGCCGCGCGCCTCGACGGGCTCGAACACCAGCTGCGCAGCGAGAATGGCGCCGGCGGCAACGCCTTGCCGCTGCTGGCGCTGGCGCAAATGCGCGCGGCGGTTGAAGAAGGCCGCCCTTTTCCGACAGAATATGACGTATTTGCCAGCCTTGCCGCGCGCGATCCCAAACTCGCCGCGGCGGCGGCACCCTTGGCCGAGGCCGCCCAGGACGGGGTCGCCAGCCGGCCGGCGCTCGCGGCGCGGCTGCGCGAACTCGGCGAGCGGCTCGCGGCGACCGGCGCACCGGCGGCAAAATCCAAATGGTGGGCGCAGGCCTTGGCGCAGCTGCGCGGGCTGGTGACAATCCGCCGGATCGGCGTCGCCGAGAGCGGACGCGCAAATGCCGTAGACGCGGCGCAGGCCGCGCTCGGCGACGGCGATCTCGCTGGCGCGATCACCGCACTCGATGGTTTGACCGGCGCCGATGCGGCCGCCGCGCAGCCCTGGCTGCAGGCGGCGCGCCGCCGCCTGGCGGCCGAAACGACACTGGGGCGGCTGCAGCAGATGCTGACCGCGGCCGCGGCCGCGCCGGCAGGCGCCGCGCCGGCGCCGTCACCCCATTTGCCGGCGCCAACCGCGCCCTCGCCACCGCCGCCCATGCCGGCGCCGCCGGCGGCGGCCAAGGACCGGTCGTGATGCGCACCCTGTTGGCGCTCGCGGTCATCGTCGCGCTGGTCGCGGCGACGGTGTTTTTTGCCGACCACCCGGGACATGTCGTCATCGTCTGGCGAGGCTGGCAGATCGGCACATCGCTCGGCGTGCTGATCGCCGCTGCGGCGCTGGTTGCGTTGGTGATCGCCGGCGTATTGCGGCTGCTGCGGCTGGTCGCCGGGTCGCCGCGGGCGCTGCTGCGCCGGCGACGCGAGCGCCGGCGGCGGGCGGGCTACAAGGCGCTGACCCGCGGCATGGTCGCGGTGGCGGCGGGCGACGCCCAGGAGGCCCGCCGCTACGCGCGCCGGGCCGAAGCACTGCTCGACGAACCGCCATTGACGCTGTTGCTGTCGGCGCAAGCCGCCCAGCTCGGCGGCGACGAACTCGCCGCGAAAAAGTTCTTCACCGCCATGCTCGACCGCCGCGAGACCGAGTTTCTCGGTCTGCGCGGCCTGTTGAACCAGGCGCTGCGCGACGGCGATCGCAACACCGCGCGCGGGCTCGCCGAACGGGCGGTGGCGGTGCGCCCGCACACCGGGTGGGCGACATTGACCTTGTTCGAGCTCGAGGTCCGCGAGCGGCGCTGGAAGGCGGCGCGGGCCGCGCTCGATGCCGTCGAAAAGGGCCGCTTTATCGCCGCGGACAGGGCCCGTCACCATCGCGGGGTGATTTTGTACGAGCTGTGTCGCGAAATGAACGCCGGCGGCGAGCGGCGAGCGGCCCTGGATCTCGCCGGCCAGGCGCGGTCGCTGGCGCCCGATCTCGCGCCGCCGGCCGCGATGCAGGCGCGGCTGTTGCTCGCCGAGGGTGATATGCGGCGGGCCCGACGCGTGCTCGAACGGGCCTGGCGGTCGGCGCCGCATCCCGAACTGGCTCAGGTTTATGGCGAGCTTGGCGGCGACGAGGCGCCGATGGCCCGGCTGCGACGGTTCGAGCGCTTGGCCGGGCACAACCCGAGCGCGCGGGAGAGCCATCTGATCGTGGCCGAGGCGGCGCTGGCGGCGGAGTTGTGGGGCGAGGCGCGTCGCCACCTCGAAAACGCTTTGGCGGCGCCGTTGCCGCCCGTGGTGGCGCCGCCGCTACCGGCGACGAGCGCGCCGCCATCGACGCCCCCGGTCGCGCCGTCCGCCGACCGGCCGGCGGGCGCGACGCGACGGCTGTGCCTATTGATGGCGCGGCTCGAAGAGGCCGAACATGGCGATCTCAAGCGGATGCGCGAATGGCTCGACCGGGCTGTCGATGCGCCGCCCGATCCCGGTTATGTCTGCACCGCCTGTGGCGGCGAGGCCGGCGAATGGGATGCGCTGTGTCCGCGGTGCGGCGCTTTTGACCGGCTCGAATGGCGGACCTTGGCTGCCAACCGGGGCGGACCGCCCGCGGTTGCCGCGACTGCGGCGGTGCCGCTCGACGCGGGCATCGGGGCGGCATTGTCGGCGCTCGGCTCGAACGGGTGAGGCGATCGCCGCGGCCGCCCGCCCCAAACCGCTTGGCGGGGCTCGTGGAACAGGCTATCTGTGTCGGCCGGGCCCCGGTAGCTCAGCGGTAGAGCAACCGCTTCGTAAGCGGTAGG
>JAJPIH010000016.1 GCA_021324875.1 Alphaproteobacteria bacterium | reverse complement strand
GGCGGCGGCGAAGGCCGCAGCTCGGGCGGGCGCCATCCGGTGACGCCGTGGGGCAAGCCGACCAAGGGCAAGAAGACCCGCCGCAACAAGGCGACCGATCGGCTGATCGTGCGCCGTCGACCGCGCTGAGAAATGAAGCGACACGGAGTGATGCGGTGACCCGCTCGGTTTGGAAAGGTCCGTTTGTCGACGGCTATCTGCTGAAGAAGGCCGAGGAGGTGCGGCGCGCCGGCCGCAATCAGGTGATCCGCACCTGGTCGCGGCGGTCGACCATCTTTCCGCAATTTGTCGGCCTGACTTTTGGCGTCTACAATGGCCACAAATTCATCCCGGTGCTGGTGACCGAAAACATGATCGGCCACAAATTCGGCGAGTTTGCGCCGACCCGCACCTTTTACGGCCATGCCGGCGACAAGAAGGCGAGGAGAAGCTGAGATGAGCAAGCCCGCCGCCCCCCGCCGGGTTGCCGACAGCGAGGCCTTGGCGAGCATGCGCGGCCTGCGCATCAGCGCCCGCAAGCTCAATCTCGTGGCCCGCACGATCCGCGGCAAGAGTGCCGCCAAGGCGCTGGCCGAGCTGACCTTTTGCCAGCGGCGCATCGCCGGCGAGGTGAAAAAGGTGCTGCAGGCGGCAATCGCCAACGCCGAAAACAACCACCAGCTCGATGTCGACCGGCTCTATGTCAAAGAGGCGAGTGTCGGCCGCGCCTTTGTCCTCAAGCGCTTTCATACGCGCGGCCGCGGCCGCTCGGCCCGGGTCGAGAAGCATTATGCGCATCTGACCGTCATTGTCCGCGAACGCCCGCAAAACGAGACCGAGGAGACCGCGTGATGGGCCAGAAAGTCAACCCGATCGGGCTCCGGCTCGGCATCAACCGCACCTGGGATTCGCGCTGGTTTGCGCGCAAGGAATATGCGAACAACCTGCTCGACGATCTCGAATTGCGGCGCTTTCTCGACAAGCGCCTGACCCAGGCCGGGTTGTCGCGCATCGTCATCGAACGGGCCGCGCGCAAAAGCCGGATCACGCTGCATTCGGCGCGGCCCGGGGTGATCATCGGCAAAAAAGGCGCCGATATCGAAAAGCTGCGCAGCGATATCGCCAAAGTCACGCCGAGCGAGGTCAGCCTCAACATCGTCGAAATGCGCAAGCCCGAGATCGACGCCAAACTGATCGCCGAGAGCATCGCCCAGCAGCTCGAGCGCCGCGTCGCCTTCCGCCGGGCGATGAAGCGGGCCGTGCAGTCGGCCATGCGGCTGGGCGCGCAAGGGATCCGGATCAATTGCTCCGGTCGCCTCGGCGGCGCAGAAATCGCGCGCATGGAATGGTATCGCGAGGGGCGCGTGCCGCTACACACGCTGCGCGCCGATATCGATTTCGGCTATGGCACGGCCAAAACCACCTATGGTGTGTGCGGGGTCAAGGTGTGGGTGTTCAAGGGCGAAATTCTCGCGCACGATCCGATGGCCTCGGAGCGGCGCGCCAGCGAAGGGCAGGGACCGGCGCCGAGCCACGACCGGCCGCGCCGCGAAGCCCTGGGGTGATCGCCAATGCTCAGTCCGAAACGCTCGAAATATCGCAAGGCGCATAAGGGGCGCATCCACGGTCTGGCCAAAGGCGGCACGACCCACAATTTTGGCGCCTATGGTCTCAAAGCGGTCGATCCGGGCCGGGTCACCGCCCGCCAGATCGAGGCGGCGCGACGGGCGATCACGCGCCATATCCGGCGCAGCGGGCGGGTATGGATCCGCATCTTTCCGGATGTGCCGGTATCGACCAAACCCGCCGAGGTGCGCATGGGCAGCGGCAAAGGCTCGCCCGAATATTGGGTGTGCCGGGTCAAGCCCGGGCGGATCATGTTCGAGCTCGACGGCGTGGCGGCCGAAACCGCGCGCGAAGCCTTTGCCCTGGCCGCGGCCAAGCTGCCGGTCGGGACCCGGTTTGTTGCCCGGGCCGGCGAAGAGGAGGCGGCATGAAGCCGGCCGACATTCGCGCCAAGACCGATGACGAGCTGGCGGGCGAGCTCGACCGCCTGGGCAAGGAGATGTTCAATCTGCGTTTTCAGCGCGCCAACGGCCAGCTCGAGAACACCGCGCGGGTGCGCGAAGTGCGGCACGACATCGCGCGCATCAAAACCATTCTCGGCGAGCGGCGGCGCCGGCAAGCCTAGGACACGAGCATGTCAAGACGTATTCTGCAAGGCGTGGTGGTCAGTGACAAGGGCGACAAGACCGTGATCGTGCGGGTCGAGCGCCGGGTCATGCATCCGATCTACAAGAAATTCATCACCCGCTCGAAGAAATACGCGGCCCATGACGAGCATAATTGCTGGCATGTCGGCGATTTTGTGCGGATCGAGGAAAGCCGGCCGATCTCCAAACGCAAGCATTGGGTCGTGCTCGAGGGGCCGGCGGCGGGACCGGGACGCGGCGCCGGCAACCCGCCGACAGCGGCCGAAGGGGCGGCGCCATGATCCAGATGCAAACCAATCTCGATGTCGCCGACAATTCGGGGGCGCGCCGCGTGCAATGCATCAAGGTGTTGGGCGGCTCCAAGCGGCGCACCGCGACCGTCGGCGATGTGATCATCGTCTCGGTCAAGGAGGCGATCCCGCGCGGGCGGGTCAAGAAGGGCGATGTGCACCGCGCGGTGATCGTGCGCACCGCCAAGGAGATCCGGCGCGTCGATGGCAGTGCGATCCGGTTTGACCGCAACGCCGCGGTGTTGATCAACAACCAGAACGAACCGATCGGCACCCGCATCTTTGGGCCGGTGACGCGCGAATTGCGGGCGCGCCGCTTTATGAAGATCGTGTCGCTGGCGCCCGAGGTGCTGTGAGCGTGAGAATGAGGCGCCGCCAATGATCAAGCTCAAGATCAAAAAGGGTGACCGGGTGGTGGTGATCAGCGGTCGCGACAAGGGCCGCACCGGCGAGGTGTTGCGGGTGTTTCCGGCCGAACGGCGGGTCATCGTACAGGGCGTCAATATCGCCCGCCGCCACACCCGGCCGCGGATGGGCGAACCCGGCGGCATCCTCGAAAAGGAGTTGCCGCTGCATATCTCCAACGTCGCCCATCTCGATCCGGCCTCGGGCAAGCCGACGCGGGTCGGCTACAAAATCCTTGAAGACGGGCGCAAGGTGCGGTTTGCGCGGCGCTCGGGCGAAGTCATCGACAGGTGAAGCAATGTATAAGCCGCGTCTGCAGGAACATTACGAGACGACCGTGCGGCCGGCGCTGATGCAGGAATTCGGCTACACCAATCCGATGCAGGTGCCGCGCCTTGACAAGATCGTGCTCAATATGGGGGTCGGCGAAGGCACCCAGGACGCCAAAAAAGTCGATGCCGCGGTGCTCGAACTGGCCGCGATCGCCGGCCAGCGGCCGGTCATCACCCGCGCCAAGCGGTCGATTGCCAGCTTCAAACTGCGTCAGGGCATGCCGATCGGCTGCAAGGTGACGCTGCGCCGGCAGCGCATGTATGAATTTCTCGACCGGCTGATCAATGTCGCCTTGCCGCGGGTGCGCGACTTTCGCGGCATCCCCGGGCGCAGTTTTGACGGCCGCGGCAATTTCGCGCTGGGCCTCAGGGAGCAGATCGTGTTCCCCGAAATCGACTATGACCGGGTCGAGGCGGTGCGCGGGCTCAATGTGGTCATCGCGACCACCGCCCAGACCGATGCCGAGGCCAAGGCGCTGCTCAAAGGTTTTGACATGCCGTTCGCCAATTGAGGGGGTCGAAGGACGACAGCGCGATGGCCAAGAAAAGCTCGATCGAAAAGAACCAGCGGCGCGCCAAACTGGCGCGCCAGCAGGCGCCGCGACGCCAGCGGCTCAAGGCCCTGGCGCTTGACCGCTCGCTTGCCCCCGAGGAGCGGTTTGCCGCCCAGCTGAAGCTGGCGATGCTGCCGCGCAACGGTTCGGCGACGCGGGTGCGCAACCGCTGCGCGCTGACCGGGCGGCCGCGCGGCTTTTACCGGAAATTCCGCCTGTCGCGGATTGCGCTGCGCGAACTGGCGTCGTCGGGCCAGATCCCGGGCATGCTGAAATCGAGCTGGTAAGAGGATCGCCCCGATGACGATGAGCGACCCGTTGGGCGACATGCTGACGCGGATCCGCAACGGACAGCACGCGCGGCAGGCGGTGGTCGCCTCGCCGGCCTCGAAAATGCGCGCCAACGTCCTCGAAGTGCTCAAACGCGAAGGCTACATTCGCGGCTTCAGCCGCCACGATCTGCGCCCGGGGGTCGCGGAATTGAAAATCGAGCTCAAATATGTCGACGGCGAACCGGCGATCCGCGAAATCGCCCGGGTGTCAAAGCCGGGGCGGCGGATCTATTCGCGGCTCGCCGATCTGCCGCGCAGCTACAACGGCCTCGGCATTATGATCCTGTCGACGCCGCGCGGCATCTTGTCGGACAACGAGGCGCGGGCGGCGAAGGTCGGCGGCGAAGTGCTGTGCCGCGTGTTCTGAGCCGGCTTGAGGAAGAGACATGTCACGCATTGGCAAGCATCCGGTCACGATCCCGAGCGGGGTCGAGGTCCAGCTCAGCGACCGCAAGCTGACCGCCAAAGGCGCGCTCGGGACGTTGAGCCTCGTCGTCAGCAACGAGGTCAAGGCGACCCTCAGCGATGGCGCGATCACGATCGCGCCGGCCAATGACGGCAAGCAGGCCCGGGCGATGTGGGGAACCACGCGGGCTCTGGTCAACAACATGGTGACCGGCGTGGCGAAAGGGTTTTCGATCGGGCTCGAGATCAACGGGGTTGGCTACCGGGCGGCGGTGCAGGGCAATGTTTTGAACCTGCAACTCGGCTATTCGCACGATGTCGCCTTTCCGATCCCGCCCGACATCAAAATCGCCTGCGAACGGCCGACCGCCATCACCGTCAGCGGCGCCGATCGCCAGCGGGTCGGTCAGGTCGCCGCCGAGATCCGCGCCTTTCGTCCGCCCGAGCCCTATAAGGGCAAAGGCATCAAATACGCGCACGAAACCGTGCGGCGCAAAGAGGGCAAGAAGAAGTAACGGCCGATGCTTCAGCATTCGCAAGCTCTGTTCCAGCATCGCCGCGAGCGGACGCGCCGCCGGTTGCGCCGGGCGGCAAATGGTCGACCGCGGCTGTCGGTGTTCCGCTCGTCAAAGCATATCTATGCGCAGATCATCGACGATCGGGCCGGGCGAACCCTGGCCGCGGCCTCGAGCCTCGACCCCGAGCTGCGCACCGGCCTCAAGACCGGCGCCGACATCGCCGCCGCCGGCGCGGTCGGCAAGCTGATCGCCGAGCGGGCCAAGGCGGCCGGCGTCGCCAAGGTCGTGTTTGACCGCGGCGGATATTTGTTTCACGGCAGGGTCAAGGCCTTGGCCGACGCCGCCCGCGCGGGCGGCCTCGATTTCTGAGAGGGGAACCAATGGCGCGCACAGCACGCACCCAGGGCGAGCGCCGCGGCCGCGGCGACGGCGACCGCCAGCCGCGCGAGCGCGAGGAAAGCGAATTCGCCGAACGGCTGGTCAATATCAACCGCGTCGCCAAGGTGGTCAAAGGCGGCCGCCGCTTCGGCTTTGCCGCGCTGGTCGTGGTCGGCGACCGCAAGGGCCGGGTCGGTTATGGCGGCGGCAAGGCGCGCGAGGTGCCCGAGGCGATCCGCAAAGCGACCGAGCAAGCGCGGCGCAACATGATCCGGGTGCCGCTGCGCGAAGGCCGCACCTTGCATCACGATATCGCCAGCAGCTACGGCGCCGGGCGGGTTATCGTGCGCGCCGCCAAGCCCGGCACCGGGATCATCGCCGGCGGGCCGATGCGCGCGATCTTTGAAGCCCTCGGCGTCCACGACGTCGTCGCCAAATCGGTCGGCAGCGCCAATCCGCACAATATGATCAAGGCGACGTTTGCCGCGTTGCGCGGCGCCAGCAGCCCGCGCGCGGTCGCCGCCCGGCGCGGCAAGCGGGTTGGCGAGATCCTCGGCCGGCGCGAGACCGAAGCCCCACGGGAACCGGCCTGATGGACGCCAAAAAGACGCTGACCGTCGAGCAAATCGGCAGCCCGATCGGACGCCGCAGCGATCAGGAGGCCACCCTCAAAGGGCTCGGTCTGAACAAGCGCCACCGCCGCCGCGTGCTTGAAGATACGCCGGCGGTACGCGGCATGATCCGAAAGGTGCAGCATCTCGTGGTCGTGGTCGAAGAAGGCTGAGCCTGCCACCCCGCCCGGTCGCGGCGGGTTTGGCTATAACGCGCGCGAGCCACGCGAAGGATCGGACGATGAAACTGAACGAGATCAGGGACAATCCCGGCGCGCACCATCGCGCCAAGCGCGTCGGTCGCGGCATCGGCTCGGGCAAGGGCAAGACCTCGGGTCGCGGCGGCAAGGGCCAGACCGCGCGCAGCGGTGTGGCGATCAACGGCTTTGAAGGCGGCCAGACGCCGCTGCACCGCCGCTTGCCCAAGCGCGGCTTTAACAACCACATGTTTCGGCCCGATTTTGCCATTGTCAATCTGGGGCGGGTGCAACAGGCGCTCGATCATGGCAAGCTGGCCGGAGACCGTGTCGTCGATGCCGCCGCCCTGGTCGCCTCGGGAGTGGTGCGACGGGTGCGCGACGGGGTTCGTTTGTTGGCCAAAGGCGCGCTGCGCACTGCCGTCACGATCGAGGTGAGCGGGGCCTCGAAGGCGGCGATCGCCGCGGTCGAGGAGGCCGGCGGCAAGGTCGTGTTGCGGCCCCGATCGCGGCGCGGCACAGCGGCGGCGGCGGACGCGTCCGGCGCGGCCTGACGCGGCCAGCGTACCGACGGGAGGGCCGGCCGCCGCATGATGCGCGCAAGACCGGGCCGGCAAGCTGCGGGCCCGGTGGTAGATGAGGATGGATTAGATGGCGTCAGCCGCTGAACAACTCGCCGCCAGCATCAATTTCTCGGCGTTCGGCAAGGCGACCGAGCTCAAGAACCGGATCTGGTTCACGCTCGGCGCGCTGATGATTTACCGGCTCGGCACCTATATCCCGATCCCCGGCATCGATCCCGGGATCCTGCACGACATCTTCGCCCGCAACGCCGGCGGCATCCTCGGCATGTTCGACATGTTTTCGGGCGGCGCGCTCGGACGCATGACGATATTCGCCCTCAACATCATGCCCTATATCTCGGCGTCGATCATTATTCAGCTGTTGACGGCGGTCTCGCCCTCCCTCGAAGCGCTCAAAAAGGAGGGGGAGAGCGGGCGCAAAAAGCTCAATCAATACACGCGCTACGGAACCGTATTGCTGGCCGCGGTGCAGGCCTATGGGATCGCGGTCGGGATCGAAGGCATGCGCGCCGGGGCGGAAACCGCGGTCTTGAACCCCGGGTTGGGCTTCCGCCTGGTCACGATGGTGACCCTGACCGCCGGGACGGTGTTCCTGATGTGGCTCGGCGAGCAGATCACCGCGCGCGGCGTCGGCAACGGCATTTCACTGATCATCTTTGCCGGGATCGTCGCCAACCTGCCGCACGCGCTCGCCTCGACCCTCGAACTCGGCCGCACCGGCGCGATCTCGACCTTCTTTATCATCGTCTTCCTGATCGTCTCGGTCTCGGTGGTCGCGTTCATCTTGTTTATGGAGCGGGCGCAACGGCGGATCCTCGTTCAGTATCCCAAGCGCCAGGTCGGCAACAAAATGTTCGGCGGCGACGCCTCGCATTTGCCGCTCAAAATCAACACCTCGGGGGTGATCCCGCCGATCTTCGCCTCCTCGCTGCTGCTGTTGCCGGCGACGATCGCCAATTTCCAGCCGAACGGCGGGAATCTGGGGTGGCTCGGCAATTTCACCTCCTATCTCGCGCATGGGCGGCCGCTCTATATGGCGCTCTATGTCGCGCTGATCGTGTTTTTCAGCTTTTTCTACACGGCGATTGTCTTTAACCCGACCGAGACCGCCGACAATTTGCGCAAATATGGCGGCTTTATCCCGGGGATCCGTCCGGGCAAGAACACGGCGGATTTTCTCGACTATGTGCTGACCCGGCTGACCGTGGTCGGCTCGGCCTATCTGGCGGCGGTCTGCATCCTGCCTGAGTTTCTGATCTCGGAATATTCGGTCCCGTTTTATTTTGGCGGTACCAGCCTGTTGATCGTGGTCAGCGTGACGATGGATACGGTGGCGCAGATCCACTCGCATCTGTTGGCTCATCAATATGAGGGACTGATCAGAAAGGCCAAGCTGAGAGGTCGACGCGGATGAACATTATCCTGCTCGGGCCGCCGGGTTCGGGCAAGGGGACCCAGGCCAAGCGGCTCGAGCAGCGCCGCGGCATGCGCCAGCTCGCGACCGGCGATATGCTGCGCGCCGCCACCGCCTCGGGCAGCGAACTCGGATTGCGCGTCAAGGCGATCATGGATTCGGGGCAGCTGGTTCCCGACGACGTGATCATCGCTATGATCGCGCAGCGCATCGGCGAGCCCGATTGCCGCAACGGCTTCACCCTCGACGGGTTTCCGCGCACCGTGCCGCAGGCCCAGGCCCTCGACGACATGCTGGCGCGGCGCGAGCTTGGTCTCGACCATGTGATTTTGATCGAGGTCGACGAGGCGGCGCTGATCGACCGGCTGAGCGGCCGGTTCAGCTGCGCCAAATGCGGGGCGAGCTACCATGAGCGCCACCACCGCCCGCGGATCGAGGGCGTGTGCGACATTTGCGGGAGCCGCGAATTTGTCCATCGCCCCGACGACCGTCCCGAGGCGGTGACCGCGCGCTTCGAGGTTTACCGGCGGCAAACCGCGCCGATCCTGCCCTATTACCGCGAGCGGGGGATCTTGCGGGTGGTCGACGGGATGATGGCGATCGACGAGGTGGCGCGCGAAATCGACCGGATTCTCGGGTGAGAGCCGCTATCGAGCACGGCGGCGGCGCCGCCCGGAGCGGGCGGAACACAGGGTCTTGGTCCGGGCGGCCACCGGCTTGGCCTAATCGATTGACGCGCCCGCCGCTGTTCTTATAATGCTCGCCCTCTTGCCGATAAATCGAACACCCTCCATCTAGAGCTCTTGCTGAGGAGAAGCGCAGGTGGCGCGTATTGCCGGCGTAAACATCCCCAATCAAAAACGGGTCCCGATCGGGCTCACCTATATTCACGGCATCGGCCGCACGACGGCCGAGCAGATTTGCGAGCGGATCGGGATCCCGCCCGAGCGCCGCGTACACGAGCTGACCGATGAGGAAGTGCTGCGGGTGCGCGAATTGATCGACCGCGAATACACCGTCGAGGGCGATCTGCGCCGATTGGTGGCGATGAACATCAAGCGGCTGATGGATCTCGGGTGTTACCGCGGTCTGCGCCATCGCCGCGGGCTGCCGGTGCGCGGCCAGCGCACGCACACCAATGCCCGCACGCGCAAAGGGCCGGCGCGGCCGATCGCCGGCAAAAAGAAATAGGCGGGACCCTCCTTGCCCAGACCTTCTTTGCGCAGCTAACGGGACAGAGCGATGGCTAGATCGAGTGCTCCGGCGCCGCGGCTAAGGCGGCGCGAGCGCAAAAACATCACCTCGGGCACGGCGCATGTCAATGCGACGTTCAACAATACGATGATCACGATCACCGATGCCCAGGGCAATACGATCGCCTGGTCGTCGTCGGGCAGCCAGGGCTTCAAGGGGTCGCGCAAATCGACCCCCTATGCCGCCCAGGTCGCCGCCGAAGACGCCGGCCGCAAGGCCATGGAACATGGCATGAGGACGCTGGACATCGAGGTCAAGGGACCGGGATCGGGGCGTGAATCGGCGTTGCGCGCCCTGCAGGCGGTGGGCTTTGCCGTCACCTCGATCCGCGATGTGACGCCGATCCCCCATAATGGCTGCCGCCCTCCCAAGCGCCGGCGTGTCTGAGGGTTCGCAGCCCGGCGCGCGGCGCGCAACGGCCGCTCGCGCTGCGGCGCGGCACCGCCCGGCGGCGGCCATACCGGTCGCCGCCAAACCCATTTAACCCACCGAGGTTCCAGTCTTGATCCAACGAAATTGGCAGACCCTGATCAAGCCAAAGCAGCTGTCGGTCGAGCCCGGCGAAGACCCCAGGCGGGTCGCGACCGTGGTCGCCGAGCCGCTTGAACGCGGCTTTGGCCTGACCCTGGGCAACGCGCTGCGGCGGGTGTTGTTGTCCTCATTGCAAGGGGCGGCGGTGACCTCGATCCAGATCGAGGGCGTGCTGCACGAATTTTCATCGCTTCCCGGCGTGCTCGAAGACGTCACCGACATCGTGCTGAACGTCAAGGCGATCGACCTGCGCATGTTTGGCGAGGGGCCAAAGCGCATGCGGCTGCGCGCCAGCGGGCCGGGCGAGGTGCGCGCCGGCGCGATCGAGACCGGCCACGACATCGAAATCATGAACCCCGATCTGGTGATCTGCACGCTCGATGCCGGGGCCCGGATCGGCATGGAGCTGACGGTCGAAAATGGCAAAGGGTACCTGCCGGGAACCCAGAACCGTCCGGAAGACGCGCCGATCGGCTTGATCCCGGTGGATGCGCTGTTCAGCCCGGTGCGCAAGGTCTCGTATCGGGTGGAAAACACCCGCGTCGGTCAGGTCACCGATTACGACCGGCTGGCGATGCGCGTCGAGACCAACGGCGCCGTCAGTCCCGAGGATGCGGTGGCGCTGGCCGCGCGCATCCTCCAGGACCAGTTGCAGCTGTTCATCAATTTCGAGGAGCCGCGTCATCCCTCCGACGAGACGCGGCCGAGCGAACTGCCGTTCAACAAGAACCTGCTGCGCAAGGTCGACGAGCTGGAGCTTTCGGTGCGGTCGGCCAATTGCCTGAAGAACGACAACATCGTCTATATCGGCGATCTGGTCCAGAAATCCGAGGCCGAGATGCTCCGCACGCCGAATTTCGGCCGCAAATCGCTGAACGAAATCAAGGAGGTGTTGGCGCAGATGGGTCTCCATCTGGGCATGGAGATCCCGAATTGGCCGCCCGAAAACATCGAGGAGCTGGCCAAGCGTCTCGACGAGCCCTATTAGGATTGCGGCATTGACCCGTCTTTTCGGCACGACCGGGCGTGAAGCCGCGGGGGTGACCCAGTCCAGGAGTAGACCCGATGCGCCATCGCCTTAGGGGCCGCGGTTTCAGCCGCCGTTCCGAACATCGCCAGGCGATGTTCGAGAACTTGGCCGCCTCGCTGATCAAGCACGAACAGATCACCACCACCTTGCCCAAGGCCAAGGATTTGCGGCCGATCGTCGAAAAGCTGATCACGCTGGGCAAGAATGGCGGGCTCGCCAACCGGCGGCGCGCAATCGCCCGGCTGCAATCCCCGCCGCTCGCCAACAAATTGATGACCACCCTGGCCGAGCGTTACGCCAGCCGCGCCGGCGGCTATACCCGCATTATCAAGGCCGGCTTTCGCTATGGCGACAATGCGCCGATGGCGGTGATCGAACTGGTCGATCGCGATCCCGCCGCCAAGGGTCAGGATTCCGGTCCAAAACCGGCGGCAGAAGAAGAAGCCGCCTGATCGCCGGCCCGCTCGGCGTTTGCCGGGGCCCGGTCCGGCGCCGCTTCCCGGTTGCACGCGTTTGGGCTTCGCCGGTTTTGGCGCGGTCTGGCCCGAACATGCCGGCGCCGACGATAAACGCCGCGAAAATCGCCGCCCGGGGGCCGATGATTTATGTGGTCGGCAACACAACAAAGCCGCCTCTTCCGTCATCTGCGGCGTCGGTGACCGATACCTCGCTGACCTGGGCCAGGGCCGGACCCTCGCGGGCGGCCGTGATTAGCGCCGCGATCGCGTCCTGCGGCCCGGTCGCCAGGATCTCGACCGTGCCGTCAAAGCGGTTGCGCACCCAGCCGCGCAGGCCGAGCTCGGTCGCCATCCGGGTCGCCCAGGCGCGGTAGCCGACACCTTGGACGCGGCCGTCAATGCGCAAGCGAACGGTCCTCATCAGCGCAGCATAACCTCCCTGTTGCCGGCGCTTGGGCATCCGCCGCCGATATGCCCGGGGCGGCAACCCCCGACAATACCGGCAACAGGCCGATCGCGGGACCGGCTTTGGTGATAGTCTTGGCGGCATCAATGCGGAGATCGGGATCGACTGCCGGCCGCGCTCGGCTTTATTCCGGCTGCTCGGCGTTTGCCGCGGCTTGGTTGCGCGGTGCTACAGGGAGGTGAGCGATGCAACGGCGTTTGTTTGGCCCGACCGGGCATGAGGTGCCGGCGATCGGCCTTGGCACCTGGTATTTCGAGCAGGCGCCGCGCGCGGCGGCAATTGCCGCTCTGCGCCGCGGCCTCGACCGCGGTTTGAACCATATCGACACCGCCGAGCTTTACGGCTCGGGAGCCGCCGAAGAACTGGTCGGCGAGGCCATTGCCGGCCGTCGCCACGAGGTGTTCCTGGTCTCAAAAGTGCTGCCGCAAAACGCCTCGCGAGCGGGAACGCGGCGCGCCTGCGAACGCTCTCTGGCGCGGCTGCGCACCGACCACCTCGATTGCTATCTGCTGCATTGGCGCGGGCCGCATCCGCTCGCCGAGACCGTCGCCGCGTTCGAAGAGCTCAAAACCGAGGGCAAGATCCTGTCTTGGGGGGTCAGCAATTTCGATACCCGCGATCTCGACGAGACATCGGCGCTGGCCGGACCGGGCAAGATCGCCTGCAACCATGTGCTCTATCATCTGATGGAGCGCAGCATCGAGCACCGGGTCATTCCCTGGTGCGAACAGCATGGGGTGGCGGTGGTCGGCTATAGCCCGTTCGGGCACAACCGGTTTCCGGCGCCGACCACACCCGGCGGCCGGGTTCTGTCCGAGATCGCAGCGCAGCGCCGGGCCACGCCGCGCCAGGTGGCGCTGGCGTTTCTGGTCCGCCGGCCGGCCTTGTTTACAATCCCGAAAGCCGCGCAAAGCGATCATGTCGAGGAGATTGCCGGGGCCGGCGAACTGGTCCTTGCCGCGGATGAAGTCGCCCGCCTCGACGCGGCTTTCCCGCTGGCTCGCCAGCAGCGCGGGTTGCCGATCCTCTGATCCGGTCGTGCCGCGCGCCGAGTGGTGAGCCGATGGCCACGCCCCGGCTGGCCTGCACACGACCGGCCCGCCGGGCGGCGATCACCGGCCTGGGTCGGGCGACCGCCGCGCCCGGCTATTCGAATTCGAGGATCACTTCGTCGACCGCGATGCTGTCGCCGGGCTTGGCGCGGATCGCGGCGATGCGGCCGTCACGCTCGGCGCGCAGGATATTTTCCATCTTCATCGCCTCGACAATCGCCAGCGGCTCGCCGGCCTTGACCTGCTGTCCCGGAACCACCGGGATCGCCGACAACAGGCCGGGCATCGGCGACAACACCAGCCGCGAAGTATCGGGCGGCTTTTTCGCCGGCATCAACGCCAGCAGTTCCGCGGCGCGCGGCGTCAGCACCTGGGCGCGACGCACGACGCCGCGATGCATCAGCCGAAACGTCGCGGCGGCGAGACGATCGATCTGGACCGTGGCGATCGCGCCATCCTGGGTGAGGTGCATCAGCACCTGCCCCGGCTGCCACTGGGTGGTGGCGGCGGTCGAGACGCCGTCGATTGTGATGCGGTAGCCGCCGCCGGCGCCGGCTACCGCAACCCGGTGCGCGGTGCCGTCGATCAGCACCGTCCATTCCTCCGCGAGCGGCGCGCCGCCATTGCCGCCGGCGAGGGCTTGCTCACGCTCGCAGAGGCGGCGGGCGGCCAGCGCCGCCGCGGCCAGGATCGTGCGGTCGGCTTCGACCGGTCCGGCCGGCGGGGCAAAGCCGCCCGGAAACTCTTCGGCGATAAAGCCGGTCGACAACGCCCCGTCGCGAAACCGCTGGCGCGCGGCGACGGCGGCGAGGAACGCGACATTGTGCTGCAGGCCGGCGATGTAAAACCCGTCGAGGGCTTGACCCAGCCGGTCGACCGCGCGGTCGCGGTCGGGCGCCCACACCGCGAGCTTGGCGATCATCGGGTCGTAGTAGACGCTGATCTCGGCGCCCTCGTAAACGCCGTCATCGACCCGCACCCCGTCCCCCGACGGCGGCAAATAGCGCACCAGCCGCCCGGTCGACGGCAGAAAACCGCGGCTCGGGTCTTCGGCATAGACGCGCGCCTCGATCGCCCAGCCGTTGAGCCGCACATCCTCCTGGCCGAACGGCAATTTCTCGCCGGCCGCGATGCGCAGCATCAGCTCGACAAGATCGAGGCCGGTGACCAGTTCGGTGACCGGATGCTCGACCTGGAGCCGCGTGTTCATCTCGAGAAAATAAAAATTGCGCTCGCGATCGACGATGAATTCGACGGTTCCGGCCGAGCGATAGCCGACCGCCCGCGCCAGCGTCACCGCCTGGCGTCCCATCGCGGCCCGGGTATTGCCATCAAGAAACGGGCTCGGCGCCTCCTCGATGACCTTCTGGTGGCGGCGTTGGATCGAACATTCGCGCTCCCCGAGATAGACGATATTGCCGAAAGCATCGCCCAGAACCTGGATTTCGATATGCCGCGGCTCCTCGATGTATTTCTCGATAAAAATGCGGTCGTCGGCAAAGCTCGATCGGGCCTCGCTTTGGGCGCCGGTGAAGCCTTCGCGCAGTTCAGCGTCGTCATGCGCAATCCGCATGCCCTTGCCGCCGCCCCCGGCCGAAGCCTTGAGCATGACCGGCTAGCCGATCGCGCGCGCCACTTGCATCGCGGTCTCGGCATCGGGGACGACATCGAGATGCCCGGGCACGGTCGAAACCCCGGCGGCGCTGGCCAGCTTTTTTGATTGGATCTTGTCGCCCATTGCCGCGATCGCCTCGGGTCCCGGTCCGACAAAGACGACACCCGCTTCGGCCAAGGCGCTGGCAAAGGCGGCGTTCTCCGACAAGAAACCGTAGCCCGGATGCACCGCCTCGGCGCCGGTCAGGCGGCAGGCCTCGACGATCCGCTCGATCTTGAGGTAGCTCTGCGAGGACGGCGGCGGGCCGATCAACACCGCCTCGTCGGCGGCGCGCACATGCGCGGCGCCGGCATCGGCCTCGGAAAAGACCGCGACTGTCTTGATCCCCATCCGCCGCGCGGTGCGGGCGATGCGGCAGGCGATCTCGCCGCGGTTGGCAATCAGGATTTTCTTAAACATCGACGAAGAGATAACCGTCATGGACCGGTTTGTCGCGGCCATTGGCGACAGCGTTGCCGGAGCACGAAACCCTTGTCAGCTTTGCAGGATGAGCGGCGCCGCGGTCTACATCATGACCAACCGGCGAAGCGGCGCGCGGTAGGCGAGAGCAACGAAGGATCTCGTGAGCCGCATCTGCCAGAGCCGGGAGGGATTGGCTGGTCGAAGAAGCGATAGAGCCGCGTCTGGTCAATCTGGTCGCCCGCGGGTATCCCTCGCGCATCCGGGTCATGTGCTCGGGTCGCATCGCTTTTTCCGATCGCCGATCTCCGGTCACAGCGGGATGTTGTCGTGTTTTTTGGGCGGGTTGGTCAGTTTTTTGCCGCGCAGCATGTGCAACGCCCGGGCGATGCGGCGGCTGGTATCGCGCGGCGGGATCACGTCGTCGATAAAACCGCGGCTGGCGGCGACAAACGGGTTGGCGAATTTCTCGCGATATTCCTGCGCGCGCGCCTCGATTTTGGCGGTGTCGCCGAGATCGGCGCGAAAGATGATCTCGACCGCGCCCTTCGGCCCCATCACCGCGATCTCGGCCGAAGGCCAGGCGAAATTGACGTCGCCGCGCAGATGCTTGGAACTCATCACGTCATAGGCGCCGCCATAGGCCTTGCGCGTGATCAGGGTAACCTTGGGCACCGTCGCCTCGGCAAAGGCGAACAACAATTTGGCGCCGTGCTTGATGATGCCGCCATATTCCTGCGCGGTGCCGGGCAGGAAGCCGGGGACATCGACAAAGGTAACGATCGGGATGTTGAAACAGTCGCAAAAGCGCACAAAACGCGCCGCCTTGCGCGAGCTGTCGATGTCGAGACAGCCGGCCAGAACCATCGGCTGGTTGGCGACGATGCCAATCGTCGAGCCGGCGATGCGGGCAAAGCCGACCACGATGTTGCGCGCAAAATCAGGCTGGATCTCGAAAAAATCCCCCTCGTCGACAACCTTGAGGATCAGCTCCTTGATGTCGTAAGGCCGGTTCGGATTTTCCGGGATCAGCGTGTCGAGCGAGGGTTCGGTCCGGTCGATCGGATCGGCGGTCGGCCATGACCGCGGCTCGCCCCGGTTTGACGACGGCAGAAAATCGATAAACCGGCGCAGTTCGAGCAGCGCTTCGACATCGTTGGCAAAGGCGCGGTCGGCCACACCCGAGCGTGCGGTATGGGTCTGCGCCCCGCCCAACTCCTCCTGGGTCACGGTTTCATGCGTGACCGTGCGCACGACCTCGGGCCCGGTCACAAACATGTAAGAAGTATCCTGGACCATGAAGATGAAATCGGTCATCGCCGGCGAATACACAGCACCGCCGGCGCACGGCCCCATGATCATCGAGATCTGCGGGATCACCCCCGAGGCCAGCACATTGCGCTCGAACACCTCGGCATAGCCGGCCAGCGAGGCCACCCCGTCCTGGATGCGCGCCCCGCCGGAATCGTTGAGCCCGATCACCGGCGCGCCGACATTCATCGCCTGGTCCATGATCTTGCAGATCTTCTCGGCGTGCGCCTCGCTCAGCGAGCCGCCGAACACGGTGAAATCCTGGCTGAACACAAAGACCAAGCGGCCGTTGATGGTGCCATAGCCGGTGACCACCCCGTCACCCGGAATGCGGTGGCGGTCGATGCCGAAATCGTGGCTGCGGTGCTCGACAAACATGTCCCACTCCTCGAAAGAGTGGGGGTCGAGCAACAGTTCGAGCCGCTCGCGCGCCGTCAGTTTGCCGCGGCGGTGCTGGGCCTCGATGCGCGCGGCGCCGCCACCGGTGCGGGCCGCATTACGCTTTTCGTCGAGCCGGTCGAGGATGTTGTCCATGTTCGCGTGCGGCGTGGATTAACCGCCGGGCGACATAGCATTCCCAAACGTCTCGTACCACCCCTGAAACCGCGGTCCGGCGGCCGGCGCTGCGCTAATGCGGCCGGCCGTCACGCGTCGCTCAGGGCTGCGCCGGCAGGCGCACGCCGCCCGGTCCAATCAGGCCGGGATAAGGCGCCTTGAACCGCCAGAAAGTGCCGCTGTTCGCCCCTTCAAAATAGACGTACTGGTTGTTGGGGCCGCCAAAGGCGAAGTTCGTTGTCGCGGCGTCGCCATTGGGGATCGGCACGAACCCGATGATCAATCCGCGCGGATTGATC
>JAJPIH010000122.1 GCA_021324875.1 Alphaproteobacteria bacterium | reverse complement strand
GGGACAGGAGGTTGCGGCATCGCTGCTGACGATCCCCGACCAACGTCTGCGCAACGCGCCATTGCTGATGGGTTCGCCCCAGATCGGACGACCGGCGCCGGCGCCGGCCCCCATTGCAGTGGCGGCCGCCGCGGCGCATCCGCACGCCGCGGCGCCGAAGGCGACCAAGACGGCGCGGAGGGCGGGCTGGATGGCGCTGGTGCGGGCCGCTGCAATCCGCGCGCGCAATTTTCAGGAGGCGGCTCGTGAGCATTTTGTGCGGCTGCGTATTACGTCCGGCGGCGAGATCGCGCGGCTGCGCCATACGATTGTTCTCCGTGTCGCGCGAGCCGAGCATAGTGCGGCCGGTGTGACCCGCAGAAGGCTGATCCGCCGATGATCGATTTTCGCAGCGACAATACCGGCCGAGCCGCGCCGGAAATTCTCGAAGCCTTGATCCGCGCCAACCGCGGCACCGCCCTCGGCTATGGCGCCGACGACTGGACGGCGGCGTTGCAGCACCGTTTTTGCGAACTGTTCGAGACCGATGTGCGGGTGTTTCCGGTGGCCACGGGCACCGCCGCCAACGCGCTGAGCTTGGCGGCGTTGAGCCCTTCCTGGGGCATCGTGTTTTGCAGCGAGGCGGCGCACATCAACACCTCGGAGGCAAACGCCGCCGGCTTCTTCGGGGGCGGTCTAAAGCTGGCGCCGGTCGCCGGTGAGCATGGGCGGATCGGCGCCGAGCGACTGGCCCAAGCGGTCGCAGCGATCGCCCCGGGCCAGCTGCATCGCGGCCAACCGGCGGCGGTCAACCTGACCCAGGCGAGCGATCTTGGCACGGTCTATTCGCTCGACGAAATTCGTGCGCTGGGCGAGATCGCCCGGGCCCGCGGCCTCAAACTCCATATGGACGGCGCGCGTTTTGCCAATGCCTTGGCACGCCTCGGCTGCCGCCCGGCGGAGGCGAGCTGGCGGGTTGGCATCGACATCCTGTCGTTTGGCGCGACCAAAAACGGCGGTGCCCTGTGTGACGCGATCGTCGTCTTCAAGCCCGAACTCGTCGACAGCCTGGCGGTGCAATTGCGGCGCGCCGGGCAGGTGTGGTCGAAAATGCGCTTCGCCTCGGCGCAGCTGCTGGCCTATGTCGAAGACGATTTGTGGCTGCGCATGGCGCGCGCCTCGAATGCGATCGCCGCGCGGATCGCGGCCGGGCTCGCCGGACTTGCCGCTGCCCAGCTGGTGGCCCCGGTCGAGGTCAACGAGATCTTTCTCGAATTGCCGTCCGCTGTCATGGATGCGCTCGAAGCCGACGGGTTCGGTTTCTACCGCCGCGGCCCGACGCTGGCGCGCTTTGTCTGCCGCTTTGACACGACCGAGGCGGAAGCCGACGCGCTCGTGAGCGCACTACGCCGGCATCTGAAGAGCGCGTAACGGCCCGCTTCGCGCGCCGCTGCCTGCGGTTTGGGGCACGGCGCGGCGAACCCGCGATGACCGCGATTACCGCAACGGCGCCAACGCGACGCCGCGAAACACTTCGCCCGAGCGCGATTGCTGCAGGGTTGTGAACCGGTCGAGCCGGCGCCCGCCGTCCTCGCCGGAGGCGCGGATCGGGAGCTGGGTGGCGGCGATCTCGTCGGTCACTACGACAAGCTTGGTCGGATCCGGCTCGCCGCCCGACACGGTGCTGGTCTGCGCGGTGATCGCGTAGATTGTCACGGTGCCGTCGCCATTGACTTTGCCGGCGAGATTGCGCAACCCGCTCGTATAGGTCGGAACGCCATATCCCGGGATGTTCTGCGGCTGGTTGATGCCGAGGCCGTCGCGGATCACATAGACGAGCTGCCAGAAAGGTGACGATCCGGGCACCAGCACCCATTTCTGCAAACCCGCAAGCGGATCGGTCGTCAGGCTGGTCGTGCTTTCGCCGCCGGCGGCCGCGAGGGTCACCGTCGCATTGCCCTCATCGGCGACGTAAAGCGTCGTGGGGTTGGCAAAGACGAAATCGAACGGCGTGATCGGCGAAGGCTGGTTGGTCACCGGATTGGTCGCATAATTGCCGAGCAGTTGGACGATCGTGTTGTCGCTGCCGCCGGTCGGAATGCCGGCGCCGATCCCGTTGTTGACGACATCGGCGAGGGTGGCGCCCGGAAAATGGCCGTTCAGCACCTGGAACAGCCCGTCGTCGCCATTGCCGCCACTGCCCTTCGAGACATACAGATCCTGGTTGCCGCCGGCGTCGGTATAAATGCCGATCCCGCGGAAATTATTGTCCTTGACGTGCTGCTTGGTCGATTCGTCGGGCCGGTCGGCGGCGAGATAGCTGCCGAGCTGGATCGACAGCGGCGAACCCGGCATTCCCAGGCGCGCGCCGATCGTCAGCCCCGGCCCGCTGACCGGGGTGGTTTTGTTGAGCGTGTTGTCCGAGTTCCCGGCCATATAGAATTCCTGCCCGTCGAGCGAAATGGCGGCGCGTGGATTGTCGCCGCTATAGGCGAGATTCTCCGGGGTGACGCTGACGAGCCCCTGGCGATTGATCAACGCCACCGCGCGATCGTAAAACGGACCGGCGGCGCCGGTCGGCTGGGCTGTCGGATTGGTCGTGTAGGAATTCGATACGCCTTCGAGACCTGCCGCGCCGACATAGCCCATATAGGTCAGATAGCGTCCGTCGGGCGAGCGGTGCAGCGACCCTTCGGATTTCGAGCTGAAGCTCGTGGTAATGACCGGCTGCCCTTGCCGGATGGCGGCGGCGGTCAGCGGCAGGCTCGCGCGCGGCGCCGAAAACGGCGTCGTGGCGTAATAATCCAGGAAGATGTTGCCCTGGATGCCGGTGACGGCCGGGTTGTTGAAGATTTGCGGGAAGGTGTTGGGCGGGGCCGGCAGTGGCGAGGGAGGCACGTATTGGATGCGGCTGACGACCACGATGTCGCCGCTTCCCCCCGGATCGTCGGCCAACGCCGTGAGGCCAAACCCGCCGGCCGCCAGTAGGCTACCGCCCAGCAGGGTCGCAACAGTCAATCGGAACATGCGCGAGATTCTCTTCCGGTCTATCGACCGGAAGCTTCTAGCGAGCCTCTGTGACGCTGGCGTTACGAAATCGAGGGGGTTTTGCTTCGCCCGAACCGCGCGCCGACCGGCGGCACAAATACACGCCGATTGTTGCCGTTGGCCTCGCTTGCGCGGCGGCGAGGCCGGAGCCGATCAGGTACGGCGCCCGCGGTTTGCGTGGGC
>JAJPIH010000288.1 GCA_021324875.1 Alphaproteobacteria bacterium | reverse complement strand
CGCCTGGATGTCGATCCCCATCAAATCCATGTCGGCCAGCCGCTTTTCGACCGAGGTGGATTGCACGCGGGTGCGTTCGGCCTGCTGGCGGTTGACTTCGCGGGTGCGTTCGTTGGCGTAGATTTCGCGCGGATGGCGGGTCGCGCCTTCGTGTCCGGCAACCATCTCGGCCGCTTTCGGGGTCAGCACATGGCAATGGATGTCGATCGTGAACCACTTGCCGCGGGCATGGGCGGGACCGGGAAAGCGGCCCGGGATCGGGGCGCCGGGCGGCAGACATTTGAACAGCATGACCGAGCTTTGCTCCTCTCAAACACGGCCCGCGCGACCGGCCCAGCGTCAGTGACGGCGCCGGCCGTCGCGACCGGCCGTCCACACCTCCTGGATCATCGAGAACAAAAAGGCGGTGGTCAGCCCGAACAGGATAATCCCATTCAGGGCTTCGAGCGCACCCATCAACTGCCAATGGCGCTGCAGGTCAAAACCGCTGCCCCCATAGGTCGTCATCGCGCCAAACGAGAACAGGATCGCCGACGGCAAGTCGGGGCGCGCCGCGAGCGCCCAAAACGCCAGCGCCCACACCCATCCCTCGAGCGCATGCAGCGCCGTGATCAGCAACACCGCGATCCCCATGACGCCGGCGAACATCGCGGTGAAATGGCGGCGGTCGACCAGCCGCGCAACCACGCGTACCACCCGTTCGTGCAGCACGCCAAGCCCAAACACATGAATGACGATGGTCGTCACGATCAGCGGCAAACTCCACAACCAGTCGGCCCGCCAATTCATGGCGCCGATCGTGCCGTTGACGGAGCCCATGAGCCGCGATCGCCACCCGTCGGCGCGGCTCACTCAAGCGTCTCTTGCGGGAAAACCCCCCAGACCTCGTCGCGTCGCACCCAGCCGCGATAGCCGCCCGCCTCGATGCGACACCACCCGCCCTTGAGCTGAAGCAGCTTGGCAATGACCCCGGCCTCGGCGCGCGCCACCACCGGCGACGCCGGGTCGGGGTCGTGGTGGAGATCGCGGACCGCGCCGGCGACGACGACCGCGCGCCGATCGCTGACCATGCGCCCGAGCACCCAGCCCTTGTCGCCCTGCCAATCCTCGATGCGCAGCCAGTTCTGATATTCTTCGACAATCTCGATCGGCATTTCCTTGCGCTTCAGCACCCACTCGATCGGGTAGGTCTCGCCCGGGCCGACACGCAGATTGACCTCGTCGGAGCGCAGGCTGGCAAAGCGCGGCAGCTTGTCCGGCGCCGTTTCCTGGGCAAGGGCCGCGCGCGGCTCGAGAAAAGCGATCATTGCCAGAACCATGGCCGCCGGCCAGAACCGCCAGCGGCCGCGCGATGCAGTTGCCCCCATTGTCTCCACCGCGTTTCAAATTGCCGATTGTGGGCAGCCCGCAACCGCCCCTCCCCACGAGCCGATCATGCGGCCTTTCTCCGCCCGGCTCAACATGGATCACCCCGCCTCGTCAGGGCGTGAATGTTCGTGTAGAATTTACCCAAACAAACTCGCGGCCGATCGCAAGCGAGCGCGCATACAGGGAACCGTTGCGATGAAGAATCTGTTGGCCGTGGTCGGGGATGGCAATGCGGGACCGGTGCTCGAAGCCTCGATGCAGGTGGCGCAGCGGTTTGACAGTCACATCGTCGGCTTGCACAGCCTGACCACCGAATATGCCGTGGTGTTTGGCGGCGAGATGGGGTTTTCGATCTCGTCCGAAGTCGATCGCACGCTCGAACGCGAAGGCCATGAGCGGCGCGACCAGGCGCGGCGGCTGTTTCACGATTTCATGGCCGCGCGCGGGGTGCCGGTCGGCACCACCGCCCCCGGGCAGGCCGGACCGAGCGCCTCGTGGCGCGAAGAAGATGGCCGGCAAAATGCGGTCGTCGGGCTGATTGGGCGGGTCTTCGACTTGATCGTGGTCGAACAGCCGGAAAAGCTCGCTTCGATCGCCGAGGCGACCCTAGAAGACGCGCTCTTCGAGAGCGGCCGGCCGGTGCTGATGGTCCCGCCCAACCCGCCGCCGGCGATGGGCGAGGTCATCGCCATCGCTTGGAACGGCAGTACCGAAACGGCGCTTACCGTCGCGCTCGGCATGCCGTTTTTGCAGCGCGCGCGCCATGTCGTGGTGATTGCAGTGGGGCCGCAACACATGCCCGAGCCGGGGCCCGAGGGCGAGGAATTGGCCCGCACCCTCGCCCGCTACGGCATCGATGTCAGCCTGCGGACCGCCTATGGGCGGCAGAAGGCGCAGGGCGAATCCTATATCAAGGAAGCGACCGAGGCCGGCGCCGACCTGCTGTTCAAAGGGGCCTACACACAAAGCCGCATCCGGCAGATGATTTTTGGCGGCGCCACCCGCCACATCATCATGGAGGCGAAGATGCCGGTTCTGATGGCGCGGTGAGGCGGGTCGCAGCGCGGCGGTCGTTGGTCGAGGAGCCGGTAGAGGAACGTCTCGTAGCGGCGGTATTGCGCCTCGCGGCCGAGGCCACGCATCGCTGCTGGATCGACATTGGGGATCCCCTGCGCCTTGCGCGCGATCCACTCGCGAAGACAGCGGGCAATGGCCTCGGGTTCGTTTGCAACGACGCCGGCGGCGCGCTCGCGCAGCATCGCGGCCAGATCACCGTGCGGATAGCCGAGCAACAGAATCGGGCGCTGCGCGCCAATATATTCAAAGAACTTGGCCGGTATATTGCCGGCGTCTTTGACATTGTTCCATTGCAAGAGCAGCAGAATGTCGGCTCTTTGCTGCACCGCCAGCGATTCCTTGTAGGGTACGGGCGGATGGACAAAGACACGGTCGGCAACGCCGTGCCGCCGCGCCAAGGGCATGATTTCGTCCGGATGCGGCCCATAAAAATGCACCGCGACCTTGCGGCGCTCCTCGCCGGGCAGGGCCAACGCCGCGAATAGCGGCGTCGGATCGCGATATCCCTGGTAGAGATTGCCGGTGTAGACGAGGCAGACCACCTCGCCCGGCGGCGGTCCCGGCGGGTGGCGCGGAAAGTCGGTCTCGACATAGCCGTTCATGATGCAAGCCACCGGCTGCCGATAGCGGCGCTGCAGCACCGCCGACCAGCGCGGGGTGACGCTGACCAGCCCCGCTGCTTGGCTCAAGACGCGGCGTTCGATCAACCGGTCGATCGGCAACCGCCAGGCCGGCTCGTCGTAATACGGGTCGTCGACCCACAAATCGCGCAATTCCGCGACAAACGGGGCGCCGCACACCCGCGCGATCCGCGCCGCCGCAACCAGACCCGAAGCCGGCGGGGCGCTGCCCAATACGATGTCGGGACGCCAGCTGCGGATCAGTTCATAGCCGGCGGCGGTCGCGGCGCCGATCCACCCGCCGCGGGCGTCGGGAATGTGCATCAACGCGTGATAGTGCCGGGCAAGCGCGGCCCGCCAACCCTTGCCGCCTGCGGCGCCATCGGCCTCCGCCCCCTCGGCGCCCGAGACGGGCTGCCCCCGGGCCGCGATCGTCGCGCGCCACAGCCGGCGAAGCTCGCGGGTGACCCCGTCAAAAATCGCATCGACCGCCCAACCCGGCGCGTAACGCACGAATTCGGCCGGGATTTCGAGAGCCAATGACGCGTCGGTCGCAGGTGCGGCGATGACCCGCACCTCGTGCCCCGCCGCGCACAGGTATTTCGCCAGCTTGCCGAGCCGGACCGCGCCGATGCGGTTGGCCGGCGGAAAGGCATAAGAGACGAGCAACACCCTCACCGCACGCCCGCGCCGGCGATGGATGAGGGCGCGCGGCGGCCGTGGGGCCGGCGGCACAGCCCGATCCGGTCGCGGCGGGTGGCGATCGGCTCAGACATTCGCCGTCACGATCCCGGCACGCTCTTCCGGCGGCGCCGCGGCGCGACCATCGACCTGGCGCAGAAACGCCGCAAACATCAGCAGCGCCCACAGCGCGGCGCTGTGGTCGCGGCGCCCGCTTTGATGCTGGTCGAGCTGGTTGGTCACGGTGCGCATGTCAAACAGGCCCGACTGGCGCAACACCGGGCCACACAGCGCATCGCGCAGCCGGGCGCGCAGCGGCCCGCGAAACCATTGCGCCAACGGCACGACAAACCCCTGTTTCGGGCGATAAAGCAGATCGGGGGGGACAAACGGTTCGAGGGCGCTTTTCAACACCCGCTTGCCCTCGCCACCGCCCAGCCGCAGCGCCGGCGGCAGGCAAGCGGCCCATTCGACCAGGGTGTGATCGAGCAGCGGCACCCGCACTTCCAGCGAATTGGCCATGCTCGCCCGATCGACTTTGGTCAGAATGTCGCCCGGCAGGTAGGTCTTGATATCGGCGTATTGGACCTGCGCCAGCGGGTGCCGGCTGCCTGCCGCCGGCATGTACCGGCGCAGAACCTCGACCGCACTATAGCCGTTGAGCTCGCGCCGCAACTCGGGGCTGAACAGCCGGTCGCGCAGCCCCGCGTCGGTGATCGAAACCGACGCGAAATAGGCTGACACCGGATCGCGCGCCAATTCCTGCAATGTCGCCTTGCCGCGCAGCCAGCGCGGTGCCCAGTCGAGCTTGGGGTAAAGGGCGCCGGCCACGCCGAACAGCGTGGCGCGCACCATGTCGGGCAAGGTGCCGCGGATGCGCTCTTCGGCCAGGTGCCAGCGATGGCGGCGATAGCCGGCAAACACCTCGTCGCCGCCATCCCCCGAAAGGGCCACCGTCACCACTTCGCGGGCAGCGGCGCTGACGCGAAATGTCGGGATCGCCGAGCTGTCGGCGAAAGGCTCGTCATAGATCGTCGCCAGCCGGTCGATCAGATCAAAAGCCTCGGGATCGACCGCGCGAACGTGATGATCGGTGGCATAACGCCGGGCGATCGCGGCGGCGTATTGGATTTCGTCAAAGCCATGCGCACCGAACGAGATCGAAAAGGTCTTGACCGGCGCCGCCTCAAGCGTCGCCATCATCGCCACCACCCCGCTCGAATCGACCCCGCCCGACAGAAACGCGCCAAGCGGCACGTCGGCGATCATGCGGATGCGCACCGCTTCGCGAAACCGCGCAATCAGCTCCTGCGCCGCTCCCGCGGCCGCCACCGGCGCACCATCGGTAAATTGCACATCCCAATAGGCGCGCGGCTCCGGTGCGGCATCGCCGCGGACCAGCTGCAGGTAATGCGCCGGCGGCAACTTGCGGATGTTGCGATAGATCGAGCGCGGGTCGGGGATGTAGCCGAGCGCGAAAAACTCCTCGATCGCCTGCGCCTCCAATCGCCGCTCGAGGGCCGGGCAACACAGCAGGCCCTTCAACTCCGAGGCGAAGAGCAGCCGGCCATCATCGAGGAACGTGTAATAAAGCGGTTTTCCGCCGAACCGGTCGCGCGCCAGAAACAGCGTCTCGCTGCGCGCATCCCACAACGCAAACGCGAACTGGCCGTTGAACCGGTCGAGACAACGCGGGCCCCATTCCTCCCAGCCATGAACGATAACCTCGGTGTCACAGCGGGTTTCGAACACATGGCCCAACGCCTTGAGCTCGGTCATCAGCGGCTGGAAATTGAAAATCTCGCCATTGAAGACGACGCAGACCGAGCGGTCCTCGTTGAACAGCGGCTGGGCCCCGCCGGCGAGGTCGACAATGGCGAGCCGCCGGTGGCCGAGCCCCACCCCGGCAGCCTGGTAAAAGCCGTCGCCGTCCGGCCCGCGATGGGCGAGCGCGGCGGTCATCCGGCGCAACAAGCCGGCGTCGATCGGGCCCCGGTTGCGGCTGTCAAAGATCCCGGCAATTCCGCACATCGCGTCAGCCCCGGTTATTGAAAATCGGCGGCAACGCGACCGCCGAAATATTGCAGCGCGTATTCCAGGGAAAGAATGCGGGCGAACTGCTCGGGATCGGCAATGCGGCCGAGGCGGAACAGCTTGTGCACCATCACCGGGCCGGCGGGCAGGGCGGCATTGCGGTAGGCTTGTCCCAGATAGCCCGGCCAATCGCCATGGCGCGGCCGCCAATGGCGCAGGCGGTAGGTGTAGCGACGCAACCATGGCGGCCGCACATAGGTGGCGTAATCGCCTAGCCGCCGCGACAAGGGCGGCGGACCGCCGAAATCGTGGCCGTAGACCGACCGGTAGCCCGCCAGACGACGATCGGCGCGGCAGATCAGCTCGGCTTCATAGGCGCCGTGATTTTTCCAGGCAAGCGGCAGCGTGCTGGCATGTCGGGTGATCGCCGGTTCGAGATAGGGCATTGCCGTAGATCCGTAGCGGCCGCAAATGCTGTCGACTTTTCCGTCCCAGGAACGGCAGCGAAAGGTGTGGTAGAGCCATTCGACGGTGGGCCGTTGGAGCCGGTGGCGATCACCGCCGACCAGTTTACGGACCTTGCGTTCGAGCCCGCCATAATAGCTTTCCGCGTCGAAATTCTCAGTGCACACGCGCGGGTCGAAGCGGCTATAAAAGCTCCACAGCAGGTCGCGGATCGGGTATTCCCGGTTCGGCAGATAAAAGAAATTGCGAAAAATCTCGCCGCCGCCGCCATTGAACGCGATCGCGTTGCCCCGCACGCGGCGCGCCGATTCGCTGATTTCGGCGTCGTTCTGAAAGATCCCGCCCCAGCCATAACCGTCTTGCGCAAGAAAGTTGCGCCGTGCGATCGCGGCAAATTCCGCCGGCGGAACCAGCGGCTGCCGGTTCTTGTCGATCACCGCAAGCGCAAAGCCCTCGCGCCGGGCGATCTCGGCGGCAAGACCGACATCCCTTTCGCCGTCGCGACCATAGACAAAGACCCGCGGCCGGATACCGTGGCGGCGCATGCAGGCGAGCATCAGCCGCGAATCATAACCGCCGGACAGGGCGCAGCCGACGCGGTCGCCAAAACTCCGCGCCACGGCTGCGAAATAGCGGTCGAGCAGCGCCAGGCTGCGATCGAGCGCTTCGCCGCGGGTCGCCTCGGTAAAGGTGCGGGGCGCCTCGAGCGGCGGTCGAACGATGTCGAGGGACGAGTTGTCGATCCGGATCGTGGCGCCGATCGGCGCCAAGGCGATCTCGCGAAACAGCGTCTCGTCGCCGGAGACAACGCCGTTAAAGACATATTCGAGGGCGCTCTGCCGCAGCGGCGACAGGCGGTCGAGGGCCATCGCCAGCGCATAAAACGAGTTCGAGACAATGGCACGTTCGAGATTGTAGTAAAGATGATAGCCGCCAAATGGATCGAGCCGGATTTCGGTGCGCCCGCCGCAGCGGCGAACAATCGCGTAATGGCCGACGACACCCTCGGCCGCCGCGGCCGGCATCGCACCGCCGTAATATCGGGCGGCCGCCGCCGCTCCGGTCTCTTCCTCGCCAGACAGGTGCCAGCGACGCCGACAAAATCACCGTTCGGGCAAGCATGCAATTCGAGTGATCCGCCCTCGATCGTCGGATAGGCGGCAAACACATACTCGGCGGTT